>DATIQS010000497.1:0-1733 GCA_035470605.1 Fibrobacteraceae bacterium | reverse complement strand
TTAGAAATCGCCCCTTTCTTGCTATTTTCCCTTTGTTGCGGGAACACCCTGGGAACAGTTATCGCAGTGAAAGCGACCTCATTCCAAAAATTTTTGTCTAATTTATGGGAACAAACCCAATCCCCAATCCCCAATAAAATCCGTCAAGTAACTCTTGGCGGATTTTATTTTTGCCAACGATGTCCGTTTTTATTCAAGAATATGTACGCATGGATTCTTTCACGACGTTCCGCGTGGGTGGGTGTGCACGTTATTTTGCGGCTCCGTCCTCCTACGCGGAACTGCGGGAGGCTTTAGAATGGAGAGCCACTAGGGATTTGCCATGGTTTGTACTTGGACGAGGCTCCAATCTGGTGGTCTCCGATCATGGATTCCCTGGGCTTGTCATTCATCTTGGAAGGAACTTTGCTGCAAACCAATTGAACGGGAACGTATTAACCTGTGCGGCGGGTTGCCTCCTTCATTCTGCCGTAACTCTTTCCGTAGATGCCGGATTTGCAGGAATCGAATGTTTGGGCGGAATCCCTGGGACGCTTGGCGGAGGCACTTATATCAATGCTGGAGCTTTTGGTCAGGAGCTTTGCCAAACGATTGTCCAGGTGAAATCACTTAATGCAGAGGGAAAGGAAATTTTGCGCGATAACGCCGCCTGTGGTTTTGGCTATCGGCATTCCAACTTGATGGGGCGGCCTGAGATCATCACCGAGGTTTCCCTGATTTTGCATCCAGGAGACCCGGAGATCCTTCGCCAACAGATGCTTGAAATTTTGCGTAAACGTAGAGATAAGCAGCCCTTAGACCTTCCCAATGCTGGTTCGATGTTCAAGCGCCCCGCTGGAGGCTTTGCTGGCGTGTTGATTGAACAGTCGGGATTGAAAGGGTTCCGCGTCGGGGATGCCGCTGTCTCCATAAAGCATGCAAACTTTGTGGTGAACATGGGTCACGCGACGGCACAGCAGATTTGGGAGTTGACCAAGCGAATCATCGCTAAAGTGCAGGCCGATCATAGCGTTACTCTAGAACGCGAAGTCATTTTTTTGGGTGACTTCTAGTTCCCTATCTTTCCACACCGACCCGGGCTTCTACGCCTTTGTTGTAATAGTGGCGGACACATTGCATCTCTGTGACAAGATCCGCTGCGGCAAGAATTTCTGAGGGAGCATAGCGTCCTGTCAGAACGACTTCACAGGAGAAAGCGCGGCGATTCAGGATGGATAGAACATCGCGAGTCTCCAACAATCGATTGTGCAAAGCGATATTGATCTCATCTAGAACCACCAGTTGGTAGAGGCCGCGAACAAGCGCATCTTGCGCATAGGAGAGGCCTTGCTGGGCGGCCTGAAAATCCGCTTCGTCAGGACTCCGTTCCAAGATACAGCCATGCCCGAACTGCTTCACTGTTATGCGTTTCCCCAATGATTCCAGTAATGCAATTTCGCTATATCGCATGTCTTTCATAAACTGGAGAAACAGAACATTCCAGCCTGCTCCTAACGCACGAATCGCGAGGCCAATCGCGGCTGTGGTCTTGCCTTTCCCGTTTCCAGTATAAATGTGAATTTGGCTTTTTTGCATTGGAATCCTCGAAAGAGTAATTGTTTGGGAATTTGGCACCTCTAAAAATTCCCGTTTGGCTCATTCCGGCTACGATTGCGCACCCCTGCGTACTCAGTGGAGTATATGTCTCCGTAACCAAGCAAAGCTTTCCTCAGCTGAGGATATGTGCCAGTAAC
>DATIQS010000496.1:0-2809 GCA_035470605.1 Fibrobacteraceae bacterium | reverse complement strand
AGCATCTTTTGTACATAAGCGAATCCCTTATCGATGGGCCCATAATTGGTCGAAGGAAAACCGAACAGTCCTTCTCCGATCAGGGCGCGCACTCCAGCAACATCGACAGCCCGTGCGACCTCCTGTTCAAACAGGTACATGTCGGCAAAGGTGGTAGTTCCAGAGCGAATCATCTCGGCACAGCTCAGCAAGGTGCTCCAGTATACCTGCTCTGGATTGAGCTTGGACTCTGCAGGGAAAATGCTTTGTTGCAACCATTCCATTAAAGGTTGGTCATCGGCTAGTCCTCGGAAACAGCTCATGGCCGCATGGGTGTGTGCGTTTATGAGCCCCGGCATTGCCAGACAGCCGGAGGCCTCAATTTCCTGGACACCCTCGTAGTGTTGGGATAGCTTTTTGGAGGGGCCAATGTCTAAAATTTGTCCGTTACGGACAGCGATGCTCCAGTCCTTTTGGACGGGGTGTCCCGGGTGAGAAAAAACTAGCGCGTTGTGGATTAGTAAATCGGTGCGGGTTTTCATAGCCCCTCGGGAAGAAGTTGGAGAACCTCTTCAAGAATTCGACCAATTTTGGCACCGGCAGCTTCCGCGTTTGCGATAATGGTATCCAGAGGGGCGGGTTCCATGCAGTCAGGACGGTTCACATTCGTGATGGCGGAAATTTGCAGAATGCGCAGGCCACAATGCACAGCGGCAATAACTTCAGGGATGGTGGACATGCCCACCGCATCCGCTCCGATGATTCGCAGCATACGCGTCTCGGCAGGGGTTTCCATAGAAGGCCCAACTACACCGACATAAACACCCCTTTGCAAATGAATGCGCTCTTCCAGGGCGGCATCCTGTGCCAGTTGCAGTAATTCTCGGTCATAGACCTGTGTCATGTCAGGAAAGCGCGGCCCCAACGAATCCAGATTAGAACCCATCAGCGGATTCCGTCCGGTCAAATTGATGAAGTCGGTTGCCGCCATGACATCCCCTGGGGCAAAGAGGGGATTCAGCCCTCCTGCTGCATTGGTCAATAGGAGAATCTGTACCCCTAGAGAACACAACACTCGTACGGGAAAGACGATCTGGGCGGGATCCAATCCTTCATAAACATGGGAGCGGCCTCGTAAAATCAGAACCTCTTTCCCTGCCAGATGCCCATGCACCAACTCTCCCGCATGGCTCGGCACCGAACTTTCTGGAAAGTGTGGGATCTCTGCGTAAGGAATCACCTGCCGATGAGTCATACGCTCCACAAGCCCTCCTAATCCTGTCCCGAGCACTAGACCGAACCAAGGGGTTGAAAGATCTGGAAGGCGCGTACGGATAAACGCACAAGCCTCATCCAATTTCGATTGTAGTGTTTGTTCCTGAGCCATACAGGAAATGTAACATGTTGTACTCGATAGATTGACAACGGTTTTCGTATTTTCTAAATGAACACACCTCTACATTCCATTTCCACCTTAGTGATCACCTTTTATGGGCAGCCCTCGTTGGTCTTGCCGGAAAATGGAGTTTTTGTATGTCGAACAATTCGGATGCCGACACGATGATGCCCCCGCAGAAAAAGCGCGGGGGCGTATCTGAAACACTGCAGGTTGCCCTTCCCATGGCCTTGTCCATGTCTTTTGACACGCTCATGACCTTTGTGGATCGAATTTATCTTTCCCAGTTGGGCTCGGAGCAGATGAATGCCGCATTGGCCGGAGGCACTGCTCAGTTCATGCTGCAGACTTTTTTCATTGGTTTGACGGGATACAGTTCCGCGATGGTCGCTCAAAATTTGGGCGCAGGGAAACTATGGCGCTGCGCGCCTACCCTGGCGCAAGCGGTATGGGTGGCACTGCTGGCTTATCCGATTCTCTTGCTTTTAAAGCCGATAGTCTATTTGATGTTTGACCGCGCAGGGATCGACCCGGTGCAATTGGCTCCCCAGATTCAGTATTTCGACATTTTGATCTACGGGAGCTTTTTGGGGCTGTTACGCCATACCTTTGGCTGCTTTTTTTCGGGAATTGGAGAAACCCGTGTTGTGATGCAGGCCTCTTTTGTGGGGTTGCTCGTGAACTGTGGCATGAACTATGTGCTCATCTTTGGTAAGTTCGGTTTCCCTGCGCTGGGAATTCGTGGTGCGGCTTTAGGGACGCTGTTTGCGGGATTGGTGATCTTAGGAATTCTAGCCTCGCGGTTCTTCTGTCGAAAATATCGGGATCGATTTGGTACCACGCATTGCTGGACGTTTCATCGAAACTTATTCGTGCTACTGGTACGCAAGGGCGCGCCATCTGGATTGGAGATGCTCTTAAACCTGCTCGCCTTTCAGTGCATGATTTTGATCTTCCAGGGGCAGGGGCAGGCCGTGGCCACAGCTGCAACCATCATGTTTACTTGGGATTCCATGTCTTTCATGCCTTTGATCGGTCTGGAAATTGCCTCTGCAAGCCTCGTGGGGCGCTATGTAGGCGCTCGAGATATGGCTGCGGCACAAAGGACCTCGCGTTCCGGTGTCAAACTGGGGCTGATTTATTCGGTGGTTGTGCTGATCGCTTTTGTGGGATTCCCACATTACCTGGTAGACCTGTTCCGTCCAGATCCTGTGGATGCCTCCTTTCTCGCCGGTAAGGATCTAGCCACATTCCTAGTACGCCTGGTCGCTGTGTATCTGACTACTGAGTCTATCATGGTGGTGTACAGTGGGGCTTTGCGTGGAGCTGGAGATACGTTTTGGGTTTTGTGCGCTATGGTCAGCCTCCAATGGCTTCTCGTTTTTTTTCTTTGGTTTGCCATGGATGTGCTTCGATTGAACCCCGGGACCACCT
>DATIQS010000495.1:0-5999 GCA_035470605.1 Fibrobacteraceae bacterium | reverse complement strand
CTGGCGGGCTGCCAGGGAACCACGGGGCCAGCTTCCATCAACCCTCACACGGGTCGTCCTTACGGGTCCTCTTTCCCAAACATTGCGATTGACGACATGGTGAATACCCAAAAAGCCTTACTCGATAGCCTTGGTGTCGATCAACTTGTTGCGGTGATTGGGGGATCCATGGGTGGCTTTATGGCGATGAAGTGGGCCATTGATTATCCGAGGCGTATGGAGCGCTGCATCATTATTGCTTCGGCTGTGCGTTTATCAGGGCAGGCCCTTGGTTTTGAAATCGTGGGCCGTTCGGTCATCACGGAAGATCCTGCCTATCAGGGGGGAGATTATTATCATCCAGATCAGCCAGGTCTTGGACAGGGGCCTCGACAGGGGCTGCATCATGCTCGTAAGCTGGCGCATATCACCTATCTTTCCAAACTTGCGATGGAGCGCAAACTAGAGCGTTTCGATCCAGAAAAACGCGATCCGGCCTCCTTTCGTACGGGATTCGGTGTGGAGGGGTATCTCAACCATCAGGGGGATAAATTCGTCGAGCGATTTGATGCCAATTCCTACTTACATATTACCTGGGCCATGGACCATTTCGATTTGGAGCAGGAGTATGGTTCGCTTCATGAGGCCTTCTCTCGCGTGGAGTGTGAGGTCCTGAATATCAACCTGTCCTCCGATTGGCTTTTTCCACCACAGGAATCCAGGCGTATTGCAGAGGAATTGTTGAATAGTGGCAAACTGGTGACCAGTGTTGAACTCGATTCTCCCTATGGCCATGATGGATTTTTGGTTAACGATATGCCAGAAATGTGTGCGGTGATCCAGCGCTTTCTAGAGGAAGATCACCTGGATAAATCCAGCGCGAATTTGCAGGAGTTGCGTGCGGCGCGAGAGGCGGTCTGTGCCTCTGATGTACAGCATGCGTTCTGTGATCGGGCCGATTTTGCTCGCGTCGGAGAAATGATCGCTCCTGGGACTCGGGTGTTGGATTTAGGGTGTGGCGATGGGCGGCTAATTAGTGCCTTATGGCGATCGCGTAAAGTGCAGGGCTTTGGCATGGAGAAGGAACTGCAGGGAATGTTGGGGTGTCTGGAGCGCGATGTCCCAGCGGTGCAGTGGGATCTGGATCAGGGACTCGCCCATGTCGAGAGTGACCTGTTCGATTATGTCATCTTGAATCGCACCTTGCAGGAAGTGCGTCAACCCCGTGCATTGCTGCGTGAAATTTTACGCGTGGGTCGCAAGGCGGTCATTAGCTTCCCCAATTTTGGCAATATCAAGGTGCGTTGCGGTCTGCTTTTTTCTGGACGTATGCCTAAGTCGGAAAATCTACCTTGGAACTGGTATGACACTCCCAACATCCATCTTTTCACGCTAATGGATTTTTTGAGCCTCTGCGCTCAGGAGGGATTCCGGGTGGAACAGTTACATTGTCTGACAGATTCGCTTCCGGCACGTCTACTCTTGGGAATGGGATGGCGTAATCTAGGGGCGGAGCAGGTCGTGGCCTTAGTTGGGCGAGCATAAATCATGACAGGGAGGGTCATGCGACTTGGTTTTCTTTTCTTGTGTGGATGGCAAATCCTGACAGCGGCCCCCAAACCCGTGGTGGTTCAGGATACGGCACTGTTGCGTTGGTTTTTACAACCAGAGCTTCCAGACTCGCTTCCTCTTCCTGATGGCCCCTGGACGATGGTTCCTGCATCGGATTCTTCTTTGGTGCTGTTACGCTCCAGTGTAGAATACAAACGATTTCCTGTTCAGGTGACCCGCCAATTGGTGGCTTCAGAGCCACATCTTTTTGAAGCTCAGCTGACTTCACGCGACGAAACCTGGCGTCCGGCCTTGTCCGTGATGCAACCGGATTGGTCCTGGACAGACGAGCCCATGGACCGAATCGACGGGATTTGGTTTAACCGGGACGAGGGACTGGAAATTCGAAGGGGACTGATTAGCGGACGTGCGGATCGTTGGTGGAATCGTGATTATTGGTGGTTTGGCATCGCCAAAATATCGGGCTCTTTCCGTGGAGAGGTCTTCCTGCAAGTGTTCAACGATTACATGAACATGCAGCGCGACCTGCGGGAATTCTATGGTTCTAAGAACTATTCCGACTACTCTTGGGGGGGATCGGTTTCTTGGCTTGGAGTGACCTACTCCTTCCAGCGCGCGGCTTGGGTGCTGCCGGAGTATTTTTGGTTGGAGCCCCATCCAGATAGCTTGTTCCTTAAGGCCTATCGCGATGAAGAAGATAGCGCTGGAGGCAAGGTCCTTAGTCTGTATGAAAATGGGATTACCAGTGGACATACCTCAAATCTCGTCCATAGTCTGGAACTACGTCTCTGGCATTTGCGCTATCAGGCCATTGTGGATGGGGATATGTATACGGGGATTGTGCATCGTTTCGCCTTTGAGGAGGTCCCCACCGGATGGGGATTTTGGGGGGCGATGGTCGTTGGTTGCGGTGGAATCTGGGCCCCGGGTTTTTCTTTGGAATTGGGGCCTTACGTAAACCGTCAGCTTCCTTGGATTCCTCACTGGAACTGGTTGCAATGGTATCCGGTGCGCATGGAGTTCTACTATCGCAACTCGACCCATTTCCACTTTGCATTGAGCACCCGATTCCATTTGGGAGAAAAGAAATGAGAACCCGAACGAACAACACCACGGATTCACGCGACGCAGGCCTTGATATGGCTCGTACGGCATTACAGACCCTCAGCCGTAACAGTCGCCTTGGACTTTGGTTGCCGATCCCCATGGTGATTCTGTCTTTTTGGGCTTTTGGGCGTTTTGAGGCTCATTGGTATTTTGATCCCTTTTTGGGGGGAATTGCCTTGGTTTTTCTTGCGGGGCAGCTTTTTGCGTGGATGCAGCATCGAATTTTTTTACGAGGGGCTCGTAAGGTCTCTAAGGCCCTAGACGCGTTATCTTTTTTACCACGGGGATTGACTCCTGTCGCGGAGTCTTTGCGTTTACTACCGAATTCCCATTTTCGCGATTTGATGCTCCGTGTGATTCGACCTTTGCAGGCCGGGAACTTTAGCCTCGCTCAAAGTCTGCTTGATTCGGCTGCCAATCGCCGCAATGTGCACGAAAATCGTCGTATGGGGCAGCATGTCACCGTCAATCGCATTATTCTCAAATTGGGGTTCCTTGGAACGCTCATCGGGTTGCTGTGGACCTTCCCGCCTATGAAGGACGCTATGTTGTCCCTTACGGGCTCCGAAGGGCAGTTTAAGTTTGTTTCCCATATCGCCGCGGCCTTGGATGGAGATCGTTTCGCCATTTTCGCTACGCTGATTGCCACAGGCCTTTCTTTGCTGATTGAGTTGGTGACCATCCAAATTCTGGAACGCTCTTTTGCGCAATTTGAAGAAGTGAACAGCCTGAGCGAGGAATGGGTGATGTCCACTGTTCCAACGCCAGAGCCGGGTTCGAATGGTTCTACCGCCCCGGAAAGGGTGGAAACTTTACAGCTAGAAATGCAACGCAATCTAGGAGAACTCGCTGAAGTAGTCCGCCGCACTTCGCGCCGTATTGAGGATGTGCGCGAAATGCAGGATGCCTTGGAACGGCGTTTTGTGCGAAAGGATGACCTTTCTCGGGAGGGGCGCATTTGAGTCGCCGTTTACGAGTCCCTCGCGAATTAGGTGAGGCCATATCCATAGAGAATGTGCTATCGCTCATGGTGGTGCTCTTTGTGTTGCGCCTACTCTTTTTTATTCCTCTTGTAAGTATTGATCGGATGTCATTGGCACAGGCGCAGAAGGACGAGTATTGGCAAAATTTAGCGGACTACCTCCAACAACATGGGGATAGCGCTGCTGATCCTTTTTATAATGCCGCTTTTGGATTGGATGGTCATCGCATTCTGATTACGGAAACGGGTCAAGGAAATGCGTGCTATATTGAATCGCTCAATGCGGATGGGGTTCTCACAGTGATTGAACACCGCCAGGATTCGGGGCGCTTTGACGCCATGGTGATTAAGGGGCATAGCTCTGTTGTCGGATATCGCTATGGAATTTTGCGTTGGTCGACCCCGGAGCGCGTGTGGTTCACTACAGGGGATAGCGTAGGAAACATAGGCCGCGAAGAGTCTGTGTCCATGCAGAAGCGATTCCGCGCTTGGACCCATCAGTATAGGGGATTTTGATGGGACGACTCCGCGATAAGTTTTTTTGTATGCTCGGATGTCTTCTGACGACAGTCTCTTTGTCATGGGGAGGGGACCAGTCGCTTGGTCATTATGCAATCCTGAAGGCAGATCAGCAGACGGCGGAAGTTCTGCAAAACCGTTTTAAGGCCCGTGGGGAGCCCCTTTTTATGGTACGAGATCCGCAGGTCGGTGTCTCTCCAGGGGATATTATCCGATTTGCAAATAAAGTTGTTTTGGTGGATGCCGCTGTGATGCAAACATTGGCAACCGAGGGGATCTTGCGGCATTTGGGACAGTCCACTGTGTTGCGTTTGCGAGCAAAATCTCAAAGCTCCATTTGGAACACACGGAGTAGTTTGGTCGAAAATGCGCGGGAACAGAAGGCTTATCACCTTGGGGCAAATATGCTTAAGGTCTTTGAAGATTATTTTGGAAAATCCCCTGCAACGGGTGAAATGGCATTGCATTTCACGGGCTCTGATTTGGAACTGGTGGTTCCTGATGCCTTTTTGGATCGCCTGTCTTTCAATAACGTGCGTCGGGTTCATCCTTCTGGGAGTCCTTTGTTGGTGAGTGACCCTCCTCATCTCCCTTTGTTCCAGGGAGAAACTTTTCAATGGAGAGCTTGGGGAGCGGATCCTGCTTCTGCGGAAGCCGATCTCCAGTATGGCCCATTGGGAACTGCGCCACCTGGTTTGCTTTGGAACGATTCTTTGCATGCCTGGGTGGGCAAACTGGACCGCGTAGGGAACTATTCTCTAGGAGCCTGGGTGCGCAATTCTAATGGCTTCGCGGATAGTCTTCGTTTTTCTCTGAATGTTCGGACGGATGTTCCGCCGCATCTTTTGAACCGTCCGCTTCAAGGCTTACACCCCGGGGATTCAATTCAGGGAGCGCTTGCGATTGAGGACCCTGATCACGCTCTGATCGATTTGCGTTGCTCCAGCTCGGATGGACCTGCTTGGTTCTTGGTGGATAGCTTATGCGAATTCCATGCGAAACCGCCTCTCAATTGGAATGGCAGGGATTCTGTTCGCCTTCGGGTGCAGGATCCCTTAGGAGCTGCAGACTCCACAACTCTACCTTTGGGGGAGGTCCCTGAATTTTCCAGTCTTCTGCACGCGATCCGTTTCCTGGTTCCCAGAGATACCCTGGTGCTGGGTCGAGAATATGGATGGGAGGCTCAAACTCTTTTAACCCCTGGAATCCACTTGCTTGGTGTGGAAGGAATGACTGGAGCGACGTGGAATGGGAGGCGCTTACGCATTCAGCCTTGGACGGAGGGAAAAAACAACCTGCGCTTTCGTCTGGCGACCTCTGCAGACACTGTTGTGCTTTCGCAAACTTTGTTTGTGAAACCAAATCAACCGCCTCGCTTCCAAAGCAGCTTGAGCGCGGTGCTGGTTCGTGAGGGAACCTCCTTGCATTATCGGCCCGTGGCTATTGATCCCGAGGGGGATCCGGTTGCATATGAGGCCCGTTATTCCGATGGGGGAGACATCCGTGTGGTTCAAGGGGAGTTGGACCTGTGGACTCGTTCTCCTGGTGTCTATGCGATGGAAGTTTTGGCGGGTGATGGTGTGAATTCTCCAACGCAACAATACGTCTCTTGGACGGTAGAAAATGATCGTCGAGAGTGGCTGGGCGGCGGACTTCGGATGATCACGGTGGGGGGCGATCAGTATTGGTGGCTTTTTGCGCGGCGAGGGGCGGCTCGTTTTGGTCTTTTCACCCCGCGATTAGGTGATGTTATGCGTGCAGAGCCAAATACCACAAAGGAATGGCCGTTTTTTTTCGCAGGGGCATCCTTGTTGGGGGAGCGCGGATTGGCCCGTGGCAA
>DATIQS010000494.1:0-3088 GCA_035470605.1 Fibrobacteraceae bacterium | reverse complement strand
TCAGCTGAGGAAAGCTTTGCTTGGTTACGGAATATACTCCACTGAGTACGCAGGAGAGCGCAATCGTAGCCGGAATGAGCCAAACGGGAATTTTTAGAGGTGCCCTGTAGATTTTTCGCTAAACAGGTAACGCCGAGGTCGGAATTCAGCGTTATGCCTGACAAGAATGTCGCCCGGGGTTCAGGGTGTCGTGCTGCGCGTAAATTTGTGCTGCCCCACAAGAATCGTTGTTACTGTACGCAACGAACACCCAAGCCTTCAGTCTTGTTGTTTCCCTGATAGTAAGAAACAGACCCGCTTGGCTTGTGGATCCAGGCGACACCACAACCGGCCGTGTTTTTGCTGTCACAAAAATCGGTGCTTAAAGAATCGTAGGGTTCCAGAGTCCAATAAAAGCCTGTGGTATCAAATTGTACGAAGGAGGAGCCTTTCAGAACGCCGTTGAGATCCAGGCTGACGGATTCATTTGCCTCTGCAAACTCCGAGACGGTGGGGAGGCGCCATCCCTCGGGACAGACCCCTTGGCTATCAAGGTCCACTGTGTCAGTGCTGTCATAGAGCGCGTCAAGTCCCATCGCTCCCGCCCAGGTGTAATAGCGTCCTGTGCTGTCGCAATCGGCCTCTGTTTGTGAGGTTTCCGAACCAGAGCGGCAGGTGGTGGCACTTGCTGTTGGGGCATAACGCAGGTTCTCGGTCATCCAGGTCAGTGAGCTAACTGCTTTTATCGCATAGATGTTGCTGTCACGCGAATCGATAAGACAAGCCCATGCCTCGGCGGTTAGACTCACTGAATGAGCGGGCATCGTGAAGGACAGCGTGTCTGCTGTGGAATCAATCCCTAGGTCCACATTGGATGTCCAAGAGGTAAAGCATTCGTTTTCCCCTAAACTCAGATTTACGGTAATTGGCGTGCCCTCGGCAAAGGAGCCGCTGTCTGAGTCATTCTGGAGAACGCCTCCTTCAACGGTTAATACGTACAAGGGAATGGCACTGCTAGAAGAATTTTCACTGCTGGAGGAAGACGCGGCATCCGAGGAAAAGGCTTGTGAGGAGGTTGGATTGACGGAGGACTCTCCGCCGTTGGATAGGGAGGCGGTGCTAGACGACTCAGCTCCAGAGGACAGAGCTTCCGCAGAGTTTGTTGCTTGTGCGGAAGAGGTCTCTTCGGCGGAACTGATCAGAACTATGCTGGAGAATGGAGCGCTGCTGGAGGAGAGTCCTTGATCGCTACTCGAAGATTGCTCCAGGATGTCAGCCACGTCGTTGCTATCCGCATCCAGTTGCGCCAGAGAGTCCCCGACGTAGGAGCCGCTTTCCGGGTTGAGTGGGTTGTCTGGATTGTGATCACTGCAGGCTATAAAAATAGACAGGAAGAGGGAAAAACCGAAAAGACGGATAGGGGAGATCATGGAAGCCTCATTTGTCATAAATACAACGGACGCTGAATCCGTGATAGCGTTTGTCTCGCTGGGAATAGGTGGAAGAACTGTTTAAAACTACCGCTGCAGCGCAAATCGTCGAGTCGGCGGTGGAACAAGAATTCCCGTTCGTCGCATCGCTATAGGGCCCGGAGGTCCAATAAAATCCATAATTTCCTAGTTGTTCAAATGTGGAATCCGTGGCTCGATTGCCCGCTTTTTGTAGATCGAGGCGCGATGCTGCAGACAGAAGCTCTTCCACGGTGGGTAAGCGCCAACCCGCTGGACAGGCCACAGTCGCGGAATCATAAATATAAAGACGCCCCAGGCTATCGCAATTTGCCGTTTCGTTTTCATAACACCAACTGGAATCAAGGGACGCGTAGGCTAGGTTTTCTCCCATCCAGAGGGTGTCATTCAGGTTCGTCACTTTGTATACCGCGCTATCCCGGGCATCGGTGAATTCGGTGATGCAGGATTCGGTTTGGGCGATAAGATGCACAGTGGCTGCAGGCATCCTGAAATAAAGAGGGTTCTCTGTAAGGTCATCTACATCCAAATCCACATTGGAGGACCACCCTGTAAAGCAGAGCCCTGAAGAGTCGGCCAGACTTGCCGTTACTGTAATAAGCTTCTCTGCGGCATAGGCTCCACTATCGGCGCCGTCTTGGGTGAGTCCGCCGTCCACGGTAAGAATGTATAGGGAGGCAAGGCTGCTGCTGGAAGAATTTTCGCGGCTGGAGGAGGAGACCGTTTCTGAAGAGGAAGTGAGTGCATTAGAGGAAGATTGATCCTCGCTAGAAACAGATGCGTTGGATGTTTGGAGGCTACTGCAAGAGCCTTCCAGCCCAGAGGAATGAGCTTCCGTGGAGCTTATTGCCTGCGCGGATGATGTCTCCAATGAGGAACTAATCAAAATCACACTGGAAGAGAAAGTTCCGCTTGAGAAAACGTCTTGATCACTAGTCGAGGAGCTCTCTTCAGACGAGATCGCGGAACTTGATGATCGCTCCAGAATATCAGCCACATCATTGCTGTCTGCATCCAATTGGGCTAAAGAATCCCCGACATAGGAATCACTTTCTGGGTTGAGCGGGTGGTCTGGATTGTGATCGCTACAGGAGGATAGCAGAATCAAGAGACCGGGTAAAAGCTGTTTCGCGTTCATGGGAACCTCAGAATGCGAAGCTGATTGCGGCCATGGCCATACAGGCACTTCCGACGATCAGTCCTTTATTCCGATTGTGGTCCTTGTCGTGGATGGCATCCAATTGGGCTACGGCCTCATCATAGTTTTGAGGGTCGTATTCATCATTCAGGTCGTTTGCGTCCTGATTCTGTTGATAGGCATAGGCGAACGCAACAGTCCCCCCGGCAATGAGGGCTGTCCGCATAACATAAAGGGCGACTCGTCCCCAATGAATTCCACCGCCGGATTTTCCCGCAGAGTTTCCCGATAGGGCATAATCCGCCGTTAATCCCCTTGCTCGCAGGAGGCCCTTCTGCAAGGAGTCCACACGGGCAACTGCGGCGGCGATGGATGGATCGTTTGCCCAAGATTCCTTTAAGTGGAAGGCGCCTTGGGTGGTATATGTTTTCCCGGCCCGAACGACTTCCATGCCCGACCATGCCGGATAAACGACTAGACCCTCGTGCAGGACAGGGATGTC
>DATIQS010000493.1:0-3617 GCA_035470605.1 Fibrobacteraceae bacterium | reverse complement strand
CACCGATCGTTTAAGCAAGTCTGCTCAGAATGAAATCATCAATATTGTGACTATTTTCTTGGGTACTTCTGTAGGCCTGACCATGGGGGCAGATAACTTCTTGCAACCTAAGACCCTGATGATTATCGGGATGGGGGTGATTGCCTTTGGGTTCTCCACCGGTGGTGGTTTGATCCTGGCCAAATTGATGAATTTGTTCTCTCCTCGTAATCCGATCAATCCTCTGATTGGTTCCGCTGGCGTTTCTGCAGTACCTATGGCAGCACGTGTCTCTCAGGTCGAAGGTTTGAAGTACGATAAGCAGAACTTTTTGCTGATGCATGCCATGGGTCCTAATGTGGCTGGTGTGATTGGCACTGCTGTTTGCGCTGGTTATTTTATTTCCCGTTTGGGTTGAGATGGACTGGCCACTGAAAAAGTGATATAGCTTTTACCGCCGACGATCTAGCGATTTGTCGGCGGTTTGTTTTTTGTATCCAATCATGAAGAGGCATAACGAATGAGTCAAGAAAAACTGTTGTCCGAATTCCCTCCCGTCACTACGGCAGATTGGGAGGCGGCGATTATCAAGGACCTTAAGGGTGCTGATTACGCCAAAAAATTGACCTGGAAAACCCACGAAGGGTTCACGGTAAAGCCCTACTATCGGGCGGAGGACCTGAAGGATCTTTCCTGGTTGTTGAATTGTCTGCCAGGGGAATTTCCCTATGTGCGTGGGGTAAGAAAACTCGCTCACGACTGGGAAATTCGTTCGGAAATTTTTGAATCCGATGTTTCTAAGGCGAATGAGGCTGCTTTGCGCAATTTAAGTCGTGGCGCCGATGCCGTTCACTTTTCCGCAGTCTGTCGTGGAAATAAAATTTTTGGTCAGAATGTACAGAGCCAAGAGGATTTTGATGCTTTGCTGAAAGGCATTGACCTCAAAAAAACGGCAGTTCATCTTGATTTTTCCAGCCATGCTGGACTTGCATATCAGTATTTGTGCAAGGTCGCTGGGGAACAGGGCGCCTTGGCCGAACTCAATGGTTCCTTGATCTATGACCCTATTCAGAAAATGGCTGCTTCTGGAAAGCTGGGCTATGATAAGGCCGGCCTACGCAAGGCTGTCGCTGATTTGGCAAAAGATGTTTCTGCTAAGACACCTGGTGTCCGCGCGATTACGGTGCAAACTCATGCATACCACCACGCGGGTTCAAACATTGTACAGGACATGGCGATTGCCCTGGCTACGGGCATTGAGTACATGGATGCTTTGACTGAGGCTGGCATGAGCGGCGAGGCTGCTGCTAGGTCGATCGGTTTTAGTTTCTCCTTTGGCTCGAATTACTTCTTCGAGATTGCCAAGGTTCGCGCTTTCCGCGCCCTGTGGGCCGGTGTCCTGAAGGACTACAAGGCTGAAGCGGTGCTACCCTATATTCACGGTCGCACTTCTTTGTGGAACGCTACCATGTTTGACCCCAATGTGAACATGCTGCGAGGCACAACGGAAGCCATGTCCGCCGTGATTGGTGGCGTGGATGCATTGACCGTGCTTCCTTACGATCTCGTCTTCCGTACTCCAGATGAATTCAGCTGCCGTATTGCGCGGAACACGCAGCTCATCCTCAAGAATGAGTCCGCGTTGCAGAAATTGGTCGATCCGGCTGCAGGCTCCTATTATGTGGAGACCCTGACGGATTCATTGGCAAAGTTGGCGTTGGAAAAGGCTAAGGCCATGGAAGCCAAGGGTGGTATTTTTGCCGTATTGGTCGATGGCTGTCTGCAAAAGGAAATTGCTGAGATTCAAGCCAAGAAAGAAAAGGCTGTGGCCTCCCGTCGTGAGGTGTTGGTCGGTTCTAACCAGTACCCCAATTTTGGTGAGGTTATTGCGCAGAACATTTCACTGCCCGAAGGGCTCCCTTTGCAAAACGTCGATCCGAGCCATTGCTGTTGCAAAGCAGCAACTTCTACTGAGGTGCTGCCGTTGACGACCCGCCGTGGTGCTGAGGTCTTTGAAACTATGCGCCTGAAGACGGAAAGTTTCGCTAAGAAGCATGGTGCCGCCCCCAAGGTTTTTCTGTGGACCGCTGGGAATTTGGCCATGCGCTTGGCGCGCGCAACTTTTGTTAAAAATTTCTACGGAGTGGTGGGATTTCAATCCATCGATACCAATGGCATTAAAACTGCAGAGGAGGGTATTGCTCTCGCCCAAAAGCATAATCCTGATATTTTCGTGTTGTGCTCCAAGGATGACGAGTATCTCGATATAGCCAAAGCGGTCGTCGGTCCTATCAAGAAGGCTTTCCCCAAGGCGTCCGTTGTGGTTGCCGGAAATCCTGAAGAGCACATTGAAGCTCTCAAGGCGACGGGTGTAGAAGACTTTGTCCACGTCCGTACCAATGTGGTGGAATATTTGTCCAACGTTCAAGCCAAGCTGGGGGTGAACTAATGCGTCCGAATCTTTCTTCTTTGCAATATCAGGCCTCCAGTGGCAAGTCTTTCTCCGAATGGAAAAGTGGCGTCGCTGGTTTCGACAAAGCGTCCTGGATGACGGCGGAACAAATCCCCGTCGCTCCGGCCTATGGTCAAGATGTCCTTCAAAATTTTGAGCATCTTAACTATTCCGCTGGTCTGCCGCCGTTTTTACGCGGGCCCTATAGCACTATGTATGTGATGCGGCCATGGACCATTCGTCAGTATGCTGGCTTTTCCACTGCGGCGGAGTCCAATGCCTTTTATCGTCGTAATTTAGCTGCTGGTCAGAAGGGTTTGTCTGTTGCTTTTGATTTGGCGACGCACCGCGGTTATGATGCCGATCATCCACGTGTGACTGGCGACGTGGGAAAGGCGGGTGTGAGCATCTGCTCTGTCGAGGACATGAAGGTGCTTTTTGATCAGATTCCTCTGGATCGTATGTCGGTGTCCATGACGATGAATGGCGCGGTGCTTCCAGTGCTCGCGTTTTATATTGTCGCGGCCTTGGAACAGGGCGCCACCCTGGAAAGTTTGCAGGGCACCATCCAGAACGATATTCTCAAGGAATTCATGGTGCGGAATACCTACATCTACCCGCCTATTCCTTCCATGAAGATTATCGCGGACATTTTCGCTTATACGTCGAAAAACATGCCCAAGTTCAACTCGATTTCGATCTCCGGCTATCATATGCAGGAGGCTGGTGCTACCGCTGATATCGAGCTTGCTTATACCTTGGCAGACGGTTGGGAGTACCTTCGCACGGGTGTTGGCGCGGGGATGGACATTGATGCGTTTGCGCCTCGTCTTTCCTTTTTCTGGGCCATCGGCATGAACCATTTCATGGAGATTGCTAAGATGCGCGCCGGGCGCCTTCTTTGGGCGAAGATCGTTAAGACCTTTAACCCGAAAAATCCTAAGTCCCTGGCTTTGCGCACGCATTCTCAAACTTCGGGTTGGTCCCTGACCGAACAGGATCCGTTTAATAATGTGGCTCGCACCGCTATTGAGGCTATGGCTGCTGGACTGGGGCACACGCAGTCTTTGCATACAAACGCCTTGGATGAAGCCATTGCACTTCCTACGGATTTCTCCGCTCGCATTGCCCGTAACACGCAGATTTATCTGCAGGAAGAGACGGGTATTTGTAAGGTGGTGGATCC
>DATIQS010000492.1:0-13237 GCA_035470605.1 Fibrobacteraceae bacterium | reverse complement strand
CCGCGCTGGAGCTAGACGGAATCACGCTGGAGGACGATGATGCCGCGCTGGAGCTAGATGGAGTCACGCTGGAGGACGATGATGCCGCGCTGGAGCTAGACGGAATCACGCTGGAGGACGATTGGGCCACGCTGGAACTTGAGAACGAGGATGTTACTGAGGAGCTTGAGGACACTGTGCCGCATCCACCCAGGTTGATGGTCTTGATTACCAGATTGGCGGTCATGGCGGAGGAAAGGGCGTATTGCTCCTGCGCCTGAAAATTGATGCCGATGGCCTTGGTCAATGCGGTACTTTGGCTTACCGTGTAGCCCCAACCGTCCTGGGAAAAATCAGAGAAAGGAATGTACAGCTGGGCCGCCGTAGATTGGGTGGGAAGTTCATAGGAATAGTTATCGTAATTGGTTAAGGAGGAGGAGTCGTTGACCATGATGGTGATGGGCACATCGCCGGTTTTGGCGTAGGTTAGGCAGATGCCGCTGTTGTCGGTGATGCTGTAGGACGCTTGTGGATCGGTGAAATCAAAACCGATGCCCACGTAGGGATAAGAATAGGTGGTGACACCCAGGGTGAAGGTCACATCAATCTCGCCGCCGTTTCCGCTCACCCAGGTCGCCATGGTGCTGGTGTCTGGAAAGTCTGAACTGGAATTTCCCGGACCGCCGTTGTTGGATTCGTTGTTGTCGTCGAAAGTGTACCAGGAACCACCGGTGCGCACTGTTTTTCCGCCATCGGCCAAGCCGTCCCAGAGCGTGTCTGCCTCGGTCACTGTCTCGGTGGGCAGGTCTGGACAGTCCACGCCAGTGTTGCCCCGCCATGCGGCGCAGGTTGCATAGCCGGTCAGCATTTGGTAGACGTATTGGCCCGAAGCACTCATCAGGGAGGTGTCTGTCCAGTTGGCGTCGGTGCTTTGGTCAAATTCGGTGGAGGAGGCGAAAAAGGCGGAACCTTCGTTCTTGTCGTTGACGTGCCAGGCGACATAGGAAATTGCGTTGGAGTCCAGGTAGTGCAGCCATTGGTTGGTATTGCTGGCGTTGTGGCCGAGGTTGCCGTCGGCATTGGTGGTGCCGTATTCGCTCACGAACACCGGGTAGTTGCTGTCCAGGACCGACTGGATGTTGGAGCGGAACGAGCTAAGCGGATGGGTGTTTGCGTAGAAATGAAACACATAGGCCAGATTGCTTTGCGTCAACGGAGAGTCCAAGGCCTCGTTCACCAACTGGTCCCATTGGGGGGTACCCACCAGGATTAGATTGTTGGAGTGGTTGCGGATGGTGTCCACAACCTGAGTGGCGTAGGCGCGGATTTCTGACCAGGTTGTCGCGGCGGTCTTGGTACTGTTGGAGTCGGGTTCATTGTATACCTCGAAAATCACGTTGGGAGAGCTACCATAAGCCGTGGCCATGTTCTTGAAATAGGTGACCGCCGTCTCCGTTTCGTCCTCCGCATTGTGCGAATGCCAGTCGATAATCACATAGAGGCCCTTTTCAATGGCCTCATCCACCACGGCCTTGACCCGGTTGTAGTTGGTCGCCGAGTCGCTGTTATAGCCGTTGGAACTGCTACCGGCTCCCAGAGGTGCGCGGACTATTTCTGCCTTCCAGTCGTCCGCCATGTGGTCCACGGCGTTGGCGTTGAAAAAGTCTGCGCTCTCCCAGCCGGTGTTGCTCCATCCTAGGCTGACTCCCCGCAGTTGCACGGTATCTCTGGTCGATGTTTGGGTGCTGTCGCTACAAATGCGGTTCCCGCAGGCCTGGAGTTGGCCATAGGTATCCACAATGGAAGAGGCATTTGCCTGGATGGACAGGAAAGTGAAAAGCAACAAAACGATGAAACGCCAACTCATTGGAATTGCCTCATGAACAAAGAGCATTTTAAGATAGAAATCAAGGCAGGCTTCATGCTGTATAGGGCAATTTGCTTACGTCGTGGAATAATCCTATTAGCGAATTCTCTTTTATTACATTTGGCGCCATCCGGAATATAGCTCAGCCTGGCTAGAGCGCTTGGTTCGGGACCAAGAGGTCGGAGGTTCGAATCCTCTTATTCCGATAGATCAAGGGGCTGTCTCAAAAGATTGGGCGGCCCTTTTCTTGTGACAAGCGAATTATATTGTCAACGATGGCTTCATTAAAACGCATTTTGATCAGTGGTGGAACCCATGGCAACGAACTGACGGGTGTCCAACTCGTACGGAATTGGTTACGAAATTCGACCCCCATACTCCGTCAGACGCTAGATGTCCAGTTGCTTCTTGCGAACCCCGAAGCGATACGTCTTGGCCGCCGCTATGTTGATTTTGATTTAAACCGAGCCTTTGCCCCTGATTTGCTGGATATAGCCCATCCGACGCGCTTTTTAGATGTGCAGCGGGCCCGAGAGATTAACCGCATTCATGGTCCCAAAGGGACGGCCGCTGCTCCAGATTTGGTGATCGATTTGCACAATAGCACCGCCAATATGGGAGTGAGCCTGATTATCAATCAGCCCAATTCTCTGCTGCAGAGAATTTCGGCGATACTGGCGCAGGAATTTCCCGAGGTGCGACTTTTTTACCAACCGGAGCCCCTGGATCGTTTGCCCTATTTGTGCTCCATTGCCACGAGTGACCTCACGATTGAGGCTGGGCCCCAGGCCCACAGTACCTTAAAGGCTTCTCTGCTGTTGCAAGTCCAACGCGTGGTCCTCCGTCTTCTAGATTTGCTGGATATTGCGAATCAGGGCCAATTGGATCTCACTCCATGTCCAAGTGCGGTTTATACCGAGATTGGGCAGTTGGATTACCCTCGGGATGAGGAGGGCCTTCCTTCGGCGATGGTACACCCAAAACTTGAAGGTCGCGATTTTGAACCCTTAGTTCCAGGGGAGCCTGTTTTTCTTGCGCATAGTGGAGCGGACCTTTTTTGGACGGATTCGCGGACTGTCTGGCCTTGTTTTATCGGAGAAGCGGCCTATCAGGAAAAGCATATCGCTATGACCTTGCTGCACCGTTCCGAAGAGCAATGGTAACGTAGGAATCCGTCTTCCGCTTAGGTTATAAGCCGAGCAAGAGCAGGAATGAGAAGTGGCTAATAATAGGGTTTATAGTGCTATTCGCCATTTTGAGTGACGAACTATTGCGCCATGTGCTGCAACCGATTCCATAGAAAATGAATTTTTAGAGGGGCCCTTAAATTATTGTGCACCTTTTCCTGAAATTACCACCCAGATCGTGCGGAAGAGAATCTGTAAATCGAGAAGAAGGGACATGTTCTCGAAATAGTACATATCGTATTTGAGTTTCTTTTGGACATCCTCAATGCAACTGTCATAGCTGTGGCGCACCTGAGCCCAGCCTGTCAGTCCGGGTTTCATTTTCAGGCGGAACATATAAAATGGAATCTGTTTGCGTAACTGTTCCACAAAATGAGCCCGCTCAGGACGTGGACCCACCATAGACATATCCCCCTGCAGGACACAAATCAACTGGGGAATTTCATCGATTCGGGATCGCCGTAACCAGTGGCCGACGTGGGTGATTCGTGGATCGTTTTTGGTCGCCCATTGAGGACCGCCTTTTTCAGCATCTGTGCGCATGGTGCGGAATTTGTGCACGATGAACGGCCGTCCGTAGAGTCCTACACGCTCTTGGCTGTAAAACACAGGCCCTTTGGAATCCAGTTTAATCGCGATGGCGGCGAGAAGCAGGATCGGAGAGGTGAGCAGCAGCAGACCTCCGGCCACAACAATATCCATGAGTCTTTTAATCCGCACTTGCCAAGGGGGCATGTTGAAGGCGAACACTTCCTGTAGATCGACTCCGTGCACCAGGTTGCCCTTGAAATGGCCCGAAACCACGTCATAGAGATCGGGAACGACGTAGAGATGAATAGGGAGTTCCGCCACCCAGTCGAAAATGCGTAGCACTTCACGGATGGAGGTACTTTCGTGGGCAATGATGATTCCGTTGATGCGGTCTTGGCGGACTACCTTTTCGAGGTCGGCGTATTTGCCCAGGATTGGGAGTCCTTCGAAATTTTTATCCGGTAAGATGGACCAGCGCTCGTCCATGAAGCCCACTACCCGCTGTCCCAATTCTGGGGCTTTGCGTAGTTGTGCGAGAATCTCACTTCCCAGATGATTGGCTCCCAGCACAAGTAAATGGTCCATGCCATGGCCACGCCGTAGCATCTCGCTTAGTGTGGCAAACACGAGCAGTCGGAGAATGGAAACGCTGAACAAAATGGAAAAGCCATAAACCACGACCAGTTTGAAGCGGGAAGCGTACAAAGTGGAGGGAAAATTGTTTACGGAAAAGAAAATCTTGGAGATGAAATCCAGTCCGAATAAGGCTGCGATGACCAGAACAATGCCGAAAGTCGTTGCGCGTAACACGATCAGAATTTGCAGGGCTCTAGACTCCAGAAGCCATTTCCTGTAGAGTCCAGAAAAGGCGAACAGGAGGATCCAGATGACGTTGACCATCAGGCAAGCGTTTGTGTAGGCGGCGAACTGTCGAGAGGTGTCCACTTTATCCGCAATCCAGCCGCTATGGAATTGAAGGTAAAACGCCAAATAAAAAGACGCCCATAGCGCCACGAAATCGGTGATGAGTAAGAGGTATTTTTCGAGTGTACTTGCTCGGATCATTGTCGCCTTTACAGGAAACGGATCATCCGGCTGGGTTCTGTTACGGCATCCAGTGCATCGATGGCGGTCAGGGCTGATTTGACTGCACTTTCCCGTGTCTTTTCGGTGACAACCACAACATCAACTTTGCCGGGATCCCGCACGCCTTTTTGCAGAATCGATTCGATGGAGATGGCGTTTTTTGACAAAATACTGGTAATGGAGGCCAGGACTCCGCAAGAATCCTTGGTGGTGAAACGGAAGTAATAGCGGGTCTCCAATTCTCCGATGGGCATTAATTCCGCGTTATTCTGTTCGCAGAACCATTCCATAGGGAGAGGTGAGCGGCCTTCAGATCGAGCGAGAAAGACGAGATCGGCCGCAACAGCGGAGGCGGTGGGCAATTTTCCGGCTCCGGCTCCGGTTTGCAGGGTCGGTCCTAGATTGTCACATTCCAGATATACCGCATTGAGCACCCCATTTACGCTGGAAAGGAGATGGCCCGTATGGACGAGGCAGGGATGTACTCGAGCGTCTACTCGAGTTCCCATTCTGCGGAAATTCCCCAGGAGTTTGATGCAGCAATCGAATTCTTTTGCGTATTGGATGTCCTGGGCGGTGATGTTCGTGATGCCGGTGATATGGATTCGTTGGAAATCTACCCGTTTTCCAGAGGCAAGAGAGGCCAGCAGTGCCGTCTTGTGTGCCGCATCGATCCCTTCAATATCAAAGGAGGGGTCGGCTTCGGCAAATCCATTCGCTTGGGCTTGTTGCAATGCCTCAGAAAAAGAAAGCCCGAACTGGCTCATTTGGGTCAGAATGTAATTGCAGGTGCCGTTAATGATGCAAGATAGGCTTTCAATGCGATTCCCAGTGAAACTTTCCTGGATCGAGCGGATGATCGGGATTCCCCCGCCAACTGCAGCCTCAAAAAGGACATGGCGGCCCTTTTTGGAGGCCAAGGGGAAAATTTCATGTCCGTATTTTGCCAGCAGCGCTTTGTTGGCTGTAACCACGTGTTTTCCGTTTTCCAGGGCTAGAGTGATCCATTTCCGTGGAAGTTCATAGCCGCCCGCTAGCTCCACCAATACATCGATCTCTGGATGATGCAGCAAGGTATTCGCATCGGTTGTGACAGGATAGCCTTTCGCGCGATAGGGGGTGAGTTCCTCCTCATTTTTGGCACAGATCATGGCGAGGGTGGCATCCACCCCTTGGGTGCGCCACTCGGCCTGCATGGACTCAATGATTTCTACCACTCCGGAACCGACGGTCCCAACACCAATAATCCCAATGCGCATTCTGAATGTTCCTTTGAATAACGGAAGCGTCTGGATTGGCGTCCAGACAGGGCTCAATTTACATGTAAATCCTGAAAAAAACACGGGTCTATGGGGAGTTTGACAAAAATGACATCATCTAATCGCTAAAAAACGGGGAAATTTTGTTGAAAATCAGAAATATGGGGCGTGTTGATTTCTTGATCCCCAATTAGGGGGGGGGAATTCTGGTGATTTGTGAATGAAAGAATAGATTCATTTATAATCAAACCCTATTTCACGGAGTATCAATGGGAAAATGGATGTGGAATTTGTGGAAAATCGGCCTCTTAAGCCTGGCATTGCTTAACAGCGCATTTGCCTCTCGTCAGATGGAGAATTTGGACCGAGGATTGGTCGCAATCAAGGTTTCGGATGGTGTCTATTTAAGTTGGCGTATGCTGGGCACCGATCCTAGTGCTATCGGATTCAATGTTTACCGGGATTCCGTCCTAGTGAACTCCAGTCCCATCACCGCATCCACCAACCTGACCGATACTTCGGGAGCCTCCTCCTCTACTTATTCTGTACGACCGGTCGTCAATGACACGGAGTATGTCGCAGATGATACGGTCAGCGTTCTTTCCAATCCTTGGATTTCGATTCCATTAGATCGTCCAGATGGAGGAACCTTGCATGATACGGCCTATACGTATTCCCCAAATGATGCCAGTACTGGTGATCTGGATGGCGATGGCAAATGGGACATCGTGCTGAAATGGGATCCGAGCGACAGCAAGGATAACTCCAAGTCCGGCTACACCGCCGATGTGTATCTGGATGGCTACACCCTGACGGGCACCCGTCTATGGCGTATCGATTTGGGACCGAACATTCGTGCCGGAGCTCATTATACTCAGTTCCTTGTCGCCGATTTCGATGGAGATGGAAAGGCGGAGGTGATGTGCAAGACCGCTCCGGGCACCAAAGATGGGACCGGTGCATACCTTTCGAAGGGGCCTGCAGCCAGCGACACCAATACGGCTGTGTATCGGAACTCCTCGGGTTATATCCTTTCGGGGCCGGAGTATTTGACGGTTTTCAGCGGGGCGACGGGCGCCGAACTTGCAACGGTGGAATATGTGCCCACGCGCGGCACGGTGGATGACTGGGGGGACAGTTACGGAAACCGTGTGGACCGCTTTCTGGCCACCATCGCCTATTTGGACGGGACCAAGCCGAGTGCGGTGTTCCAGCGCGGTTACTACACCCGCATGGCCATCACAGCCTGGGATTGGGACGGCTCGAACTTGACTCAGCGCTGGTACTACAATGCGGCGACCTCGGGCAAGGAGTGCTACGGACAGGGTAACCACAACTTGGCGGCCGGCGATGTGGACGGCGACGGCTATGATGAGATGATTGAGGGCTCTTGTGCGGTGGACCATGATGGAGCTTTCATGTACCGCACTGGTCTGGGACACGGTGACGCTATGCACCTGGGTGATCTGTTGCCCAGTCGCGACGGCCTGGAGGTCTGGGAGGTGCACGAGGACTCCTCTGCCAGTATCCAGTATTCCCATGAATTGCATGACGCGGCCACGGGTGAAATCATTTGGGGCACAGCGGACGCAAATGGCGGGGACAACGGCCGTGGCTTGGCCGCCGACATCGATTCTGGCTATGCAGGCTACGAGATGTGGTCCACTTTGGCAGGCACCTATTCCGCCACGGGTTCGCAGATTTCCTCATCGACCCCTACTGACAACACGACAGCCCAATACAACTTCCGCGTATATTGGGATGGCGATTTGTATGATGAACTTCTAACGGGAACGACAATGTCGAAATGGACAGGAACTGGATTAACCCGAATGTACCCATATGGGGGAACGAAACAATTTTATCAGTATCCAAACACGTCTGATTATGCCACCTCCAACAACGGAACCAAGGCAACTCCAGCCTTGCTCGCCGATCTGATCGGAGACTGGCGTGAAGAGGTGGTGTATGGCACCAGCAACGCTGATAGTTTGATCATTTTTACAACGACGACGGCAACTACGCATCGGATGTATACGCTGATGCACGATCCCGTGTACCGTAACGCCATTTCTTGGCAAAATACGGCTTACAATCAGCCACCCCATCTGAGCTTCCTCCTTTCCGATACCGCCAACTGGCCTACTCCAGACATCATCCTGGTGGGGGCTTCCTCCTGGGTCCCATCCAACACGGACTGCTCCGGGGTGGTGGATGGTTCCGCTAGCACAGATGACTGTGGGCGCTGCGTCGGAGGAACCACGGGTCTTACCGCTTGTGCCGGTGCGATTCAGGGAGAGAACTTCTGTGAAGCGGATGGTGTGGAAGAAAACTCCAATTCCGGCTATTTGGGCGAGGGCTATCTTAACTTCACCAATGCGGTGGGGAGCGCGGCGACCTATGGTGTGAATAGTGGGGCCGCTCAAACCGTTACGTTCTATTTCCGATACGCTAATGGTGGAACGTCTGCTCGCCCTCTCTCTTTGCAAATGAACGGTACGACAATCGAGGATAGTGTGGTGTTTGAGTCCACATCTACATGGACGACTTGGGCCATTCTTTCGGTGGATGTCGCTTTGGGGGCCGGACAAAATGTTTTGGGATTAACCTCCCTGACTGCGGACGGAGGTCCTAATTTTGATTTGATCGGTTTCTCGGCAGAGAATGTCGATTCCAGCGGATGTGGGACAACGGCATCGCAATTTTTACCGCAAACCTCAGTACGTGTTTCAGGCCATTTCCATGGGGCAAGTCTGTCTTTGACAAGGAATCCTGGTGCGGACCAGATTCGCTTTCGAGGTGTCTCTGGGAAAACCTGGGAGGTTCTTGGCATACAGGGGATGGATGTGAATTGTGGTGATTTGCCTCCTGGAGTTTATCTCATACAATTACTTCGCTCAGGGAAGCCTCTCTCCAGCTTTATTGCTGTCAAGGCCAAGCCCCAAGGATGGTAGTTTGGGACTCACCAAAGTGAACCGCCAATCGACCCGGTCAACGGTGGAATTCCGGTTTAGGGGAATGCCTTGGGGTGACCACGATGTTGAATTACGCCTTGCTTCGGGACGGGGTCTTGCCAGGAATGCCTGGTTGCGCTGGCGGCGTTTATTTGCAGGGGTAGGGGAGCAATAGGGTGCTTCCCACCACGGAATCGCGGTAGCCGAAACGGTTCTGGATGCTTAGCTTCCAGGATAAGGTTCCCGAGGTGTCCGTGGCATTCTGTTGTCTGATGCGCACGACCGGATAATAGACGGTTCCAACTGGATAGCTGGCAACGGCGCAATCGATGATTATGGGGTCCCCCCCCTCAGAACAAGGTGCCGTGTATGCCATGCAATAGTTGTCGATGGTGTTGCCCAGACTAGCAAAGTTGGTGTCGCCTTCCAGGATGAATGTTGCGGAATCCATTGGATAGTGGGTGGCATTGACTGTAAGACCTGCGTAGATAAAGAATGTCGCGGTGTCCAGCTTTACCAAGATTGAGTCGGCATTCACAATATGGACTCTGGGCTCCACCAGGGAATCCCGTGCGGAATCCCCCCAGTTGAACCAGAGCGTGTCTGCGGATGGTGCGGTATAATGCAGGATTCCCGAAGAATCAAGGGTAACGGTGTCCCCCGGGCAGAGCCATACAGAAGCCAGGGCTATCGCTTGTGTGCATGACTCGCTGGATGCTGCATCTTCAGATGAGGCGCCAGTCGATGTGGTGATTTCGAAGGGGTCATCTGCTTTCAGTGTGTCGGCATAACGGATCGTCTGGGTTCCATAGTAGCCGGAGCTGTCGGTGGACCAAAGGGTGTCCTGGTGACCGTCGGCGTAAGGCTCGATCCAGGTATACATCTTGGATTGATGGAGGGAAACGGTATAATTGCCGCATTCGCTAATGGCGATGGGGCTTTCGGTGCAGTGGTTGGGGAGCACGTGGATGATGCCGGTTACAGAATCTCTATAGCCATAGCGGTTTTGGATGCGTAGGGTCCAGGAATATATGCCCTCGTCCACCAGAGAGGTGGGGGCCATCCACAATTTTGGCCTGACTTTGGTCTCGGAGGTGTAGGATATTTGCAAGGAACCGCAGCTTGACAGACTGGAGTTGTTATCAATAGAGCAGGGTTGATATTGATTTTGTGTGCAAAATTTGAAACCTGCATCCAGTTCGGTCCAGCTGGGACCCTCCCAGGACAATTGGGCACTGTCCCCTTGGAAGTGCTGGAGATTGAGATCGAGTGTTACAAATTCGGAGCCATCCGCCAACGTGTCGAGATAGGCAAAGAGGGTGTCTTTGTCCAGGATATGGACCTCGGGCGTGATCGCGGTGTCGGACAACCAGAAGGTGTCTGGCAGGGAAACCGTGGAACATGCGGCATTCGTGGAGACCTCGGAGGAGTTTGTTGCTCCAAGGGTATAGGTGAACTCAATGGCCGTGTCTCCTGGAAAAAGGTTGTCCGAGGAGGAAAACACGGTGTCTAAGGTCCCATCGGCTTGGTGTGTGATCCAGGCATAGGACGCGTAGGTGGTGTTAATGGATTGGCAGGAGGTAGAATCGTCCGTGACGGAATCGTCCTGACAACCCCCTAGGAAGGGCAGGAGGACGGGGAGAAAAAGTCGGGTTCGTTTCTGGAAGTTCATGTCCAGAATTTAGCCCTCCTGCGTGGCTTTTTCAAGGGAAACGCAAAAACGGGTGATTCCATCTATCGCTTTTGCGTTTTGTGCCCTATTTATGTTCTGCGAGACGGACGAGTTCCGCCATTTCCCGGACGGCTCGATCCATTCCTACCAGGGCCGCACGCGAAATGATAGAGTGCCCGATGTTCAGTTCTTCAATGCCATCAATGGCCGCGATGAAGGACACATTCCGGTAATTGAGTCCGTGACCGGCATTAACGCGAAGGCCGTATTTCATCGCTAGAGAAACCATGTCCTGTAGTTGGGAGAGTTCCCGGTCCAGTTCCGCTTGGCCAGACTTCTCAAAGGCTTCGGCAAAACGGCCTGTATGCAATTCGACGAAATCAGCACCAGCCTTACGGGCAGCTTTGATCTGGTCGGTTTCTGGGTCAACAAAGAGGCTTACGACAATGTCGTTGTTTTTGAGGGCTTGCACAGCCTTGGCTATGTCTTCCAAGCGGGCGGCAACGTTCAATCCTCCTTCTGTGGTCACTTCTTTGCGGTTTTCCGGGACCAAGGTGACCATGTCGGGTAATACATCTACGGCAAACTGTACGATTTCCGGGGTCGCGGCCATTTCCAAATTCAGATGGGTTGTCACTGTGCCACGAAGTAGGCGTACATCGCGTTCCTGAATGTGTCTCCGGTCTTCACGCAGATGAGCGGTAATTCCATGAGCGCCTGCCAGTTCGGCGAGTACTGCCGCGGCCACAGGATCGGGTTCGCGGATTTTTCGCGCCTCGCGGATGGTGGCAATGTGATCGATATTCACTCCGAGATGCTTAGGCATGGCGACCTCTATGGGGATTGATTAACCAAGGTGGAAAGTTTAACAATTTCCGTGCCTTGGGCTTCTGCTGCGGGCAACATGGCTTGATAGGCTGCGATGTTGTCCAAAGACAAGGGGAGAATGGCGATGTTCTGTCCTGTCTTTTCTGCCGAAGCCAGGGCGGAGGCTAGGTATTTGTCCGCATTGTGTCCTCTTTGAAGCGGATTTGCCTTTTGGCAAGAGGTTTGTAAAGAGGAACAGACCTCTTGGGACACGGAAAAACGGTTGCGGGTTAGGTCCAGAAACCACCAGTCTTGTTTCCCTGAAGCACGGAGCAGCGCCTGGAGTAGGGGTTTATGCTCCACAGCTCGTTCGCCCATGCGCGTGGCGATTCCTACCGCAGCCGGAAGGCGTCGAGCGGCTTCGTTGATCAGGGCGGAAATCTCTTTTTCGCTATGATGGATGAGGATGGAATGCGGCCCGGGGCTGATCCACGGATAGCGGTGAGGTTCCATGCCCACCCAGGCGATCACCTCTTTGTTTGGCAGGCGGTCCAGGTCGAAGGAGAGAGAGGGGGTGGTGTCAAATGGCTGCACCAGCAAGGCGTAGGGGACGGACAGTGTGGACAGCGCTTGCATTTCTGCAACGGTCAGCGCGGAATCCAGGGTGAACCCAACAGCCAAACTTGACGAACCCGTTAAGAACGCGTCTCCCATGCGTAGTTCCACGGTGCTGGAATCCCCAAGGGAGTCTTCCCAGGAAAGGCGTGCTGCTGGTGGACCTCCATTCAGTTCTTCCATGCGTAGCACGTGTCCCCCCAGGGAAACGATACGGCGCTGGGCCTTGAGGAGATAAACAGGGATGGCAACTCCTTTGCCTACGAGCCAGATGTCCACCGGGCGGGATTTCCGATGGAGAATTTTCAGCGCGGGTAATTCCTTGGCGAGCGTGTCACGAAATTCTTCCGCCGTCAGGGGACCTGATTTTTGTTGGAGGGAGTCGGTTGGAGCAGACAGAGTTATGCGTGCAGGATCGCTCCCAAGCCAACGCGGGGCTTCTATCCATGCCAGCCCCAGGAGCAGGACCACCAATGCTAGGGCCATCAGATGACGGATCACACTCATCGAGGCGAAATATAGGTTCTATCTTTAACTCTCTCATGTCTTTGAATCCCAATCCCTTCACCCTGGAACACACGGCCTCGGACTGTGCTGCACGCCTCGGGCGGCTTCGCACAGGACATGGGGAAATTGCTACGCCCATTTTTATGCCCGTGGGGACGGCAGCCTCTGTCAAAGCAATTCCTCCGCGTGATTTGGTGGAGGATATTCGGGCTCAAATCATCCTCGCCAATACCTATCATCTCTATTTGCGACCAGGGACTTCTCTGGTGGCGGAAGCCGGTGGCATACACAAATTTATGGGATTCCCTGGTCCTGTTCTCACCGATTCCGGTGGCTTTCAAGTCTGGTCGCTGAAGGAGCTGCGTAAGCTGCGACCGGAAGGCGTGGAATTCCGTTCACACCTGGATGGTTCCAAACATCTGTTCAGCCCCGCTTCGGTCATGCAAGCGCAGCGCGAGATCGGTGCGGATATCATTATGGCTTTTGACGAATGTACCCCGTATCCCGCGACAGAAAAGGAAGCTCGTTTCTCCTTGGATTTGACGCGCCGCTGGGCCGCCGAAGCGATGCAATGGCTTCAGGAACACCCTCCTGTGCATCCCTGGTCTCAGTATTTTTTTGGCATTGCCCAAGGCTCCATGTATCCAGAACTCCGCCGGGAAGCGATTGCCCACCTTGTGGATTTGAGGGTGGATGGTTTTGCCCTTGGGGGGCTCAGCGTTGGAGAACCGACGCAGGTTATGTACGACATTGCTGAATCTTGTACGCAATGG
>DATIQS010000491.1:0-2862 GCA_035470605.1 Fibrobacteraceae bacterium | reverse complement strand
AATTGCGGTACATACGGAAGAGATCTCCAGCAAAGAGCGCCGATTCGTCGCCTCCAGTTCCTGCGCGGATTTCCAGAATGACATTGCGCTGGTCATAAGGCGACTTGGGAACCATCAGCAGACGTAAATGCTGTTCCTGGGATTCAATTTCCGGTTCCAACTGAGCCAATTCCTGTTTGGCCGCAGCAACCATTTCCGCATCATCACCCTGTTCTAGAACAGATTTCCATTCCACAAAATCCGCCCGCAGGGACAAATAACGTTTGGACACTTCATGCGCCTCGGTTAGGTCCTTATACGCCTTATGGAGACGCGCGTACTGTTCCTGGTTGGATACAATCTCCGGCTGACCAAGCTGATGCTCGATTTCCTCATATTTTTCAATAAGTTTGCGGACCTTGTTGATCATATTCCGTCTACCATAGCCCCGAAGCGCCACTCCTGCGTTTCACCGGGCCGAAGTTCCAACAAATTTTTGTGGTTATTCAGTACGTCAGCAGGGCAACTCATTGGCTCGATGGCCAGGGACTCGCGAGTCGGCGGGGTGTACAATTGGAGGTACGGATAAACTTGAGCGTCTTGCCAGTAGCGTAAGGTAAACCCCGTAGCCGGATTTCGCAATCGCACCTCAAAACGAGGCTCTTTTCCAGAATACAGCCAGCAGGTGTTTAGATTCCGCTTCCCCAGTACGACCGGCTGCGCGAAGTCATTGTCCTGCGTCATCTGTCCCGTAGGGATAGAACGATCATCCAATTCCACCCGCGATACCAGAGAGGAAAACTGTAATTCCGCCCGATCGATACGACATCCTGGCCGGAAATAGGGATGCCACCCTTCACCACAGGGTAAATCTTCAGAGCCCGTATTCCGTATTCGGGAGACGACCTCGAAACCCTGCGCATAAAGTCCGTAACAGCTTTCTGCCTGGAAAGCCATGGGAAAGCCTGGGTCAGAACCGTCGTAGTCGCACCGCAAGGTCATCCAAACCGCGTCACCCTCCGATTTCAATCCAATCTGGCGCCAATGGAGATCAAACAGTAAGCCATGGATCGCATGCCCGTTTTCCCAGGGAAAATTTTTAGGTAACTGGTAGTCTTTCCCACGCCACCGCCAATGGCCGTCGCAAACGCGATTGGGGAACGGCGATAATCGAGCGCCACAGTGGGAAGAATGATAACGGGCAGTCAAGTCCGCTTCATCGGCATAGCCGTCCAACAAATCTTGCGGCACACCCGGTACACGCCAACCAACCAAAGCGCCTCCCCTTCCAGATAGCACATCGAATTCTGCACCATCGCGATGATGCAGAGTCAGGCGTTCCGTAGATCCAAGGGGGCTGGGGAAAAGAGGATTCATACTCGATAGAGATAGGCGGAGAGCGGTGGATGGGAAAACGAAACGTCAGATCGAATTTCGCGTTTCCGATTCATCACCTGTGATTCAAATTGCCACCGCCTCGTCTCGCCACGGGTTCATAGCCTCTAAGCATTTACGGGTAAGCTCCTCCACCTTGTCTTGGGCCCCAGATTCGCAATAGCAACGTAACTCGGGAGCGTTTCCAGAAGGCCGCAGATGGACAATGTCCCCACTATCAAAGGTCATGCGCAAACCATCGGTTTTTTCCACATCCGTTAAGGCTCCACACCAAGGGAACCATTTTTTGGCACGAGCCTTGATCGAGGCCTTATTTCCTTTACCAAACGCAGCGACTCGCGCTTGCCCCAACTCCGTGGGGAATTCCTTGAGACGATTGGATGAGGTGAAACGAGGAGGCAGCGTTCCGAGTAACGCACTTACGGGAACCTTGTAATGATGAGCCCAACGCAATACCGCGATGAGGGGCAACAGAGCGTCTCGTGTAGGAAGAGGAGAAAGGGTCTGGCCTTCTTCTTCTAGAGAAGACTGCAACAGAAAGCCGCCATTGGCCTCATAACCCGCTACCTTCACGATGTTTTTGTTTTTGCCTGTCACCTTCGCCAACTTGCTCATCGCCTCAATGACATAGGGAGAGCCGATACGGGTACGCTCCACCTTTTCAAAAGATTTGCTCAGTTCCACCGCAGTGTTACAGGACACAGGAACGGCCAACCGGGTAATGCCCAACGCTTTTGCGGCCAGGATGCCCAGCACGTCACCGCGGATCCAAGTTCCGCGTTCATCGGATAAAAGAGGACGATCGCCATCCCCATCCATGGAGACAATCGCGTCAAACTGCCCCTTGAAGCAGGACCTGCGTGCCAATTCCACATCGACCTTGCGAATCGCTTCGGTATCCACAGGAACAAAAAGTTCAGAGCGATTGAATGGCGTCACCTTCGCTCCCAAACCCGCTAGCACTTCATGGGCAATGTCTCGCCCAACAGTCGAATGCTCATAAAGTCCAATACGCAGACCATGCAAACTTCCGATTCCAAAAAAATTGATGTAGCGTTCTGCGTAGTTTCGCAACGGCCGCGTTTTCACCGGAGGAGGAACATGGCGTTTCGTCAAGCCTCCCAGGACATCAATAATTCCTGCCGGGATTTCCACAACCTGGGAACGAATTCCGGCTTCGTCGTCCTTAGTGATTTCCCCCTGAGCCATATTGAATTTAATGCCATTTCGATCTTCTGGGATATGACTCCCTGTGACCATCACGGAAGGAATCCCTTTTTCAGTGGCATACAAAGCCAATGCAGGAGAAGGCAGGCGGCCACAATTGATCACCGTCCAGCCCCCATGTTGGGCGGCATGAGCACAAGCAGCCATAATCCGCGCCGTACTATTGCGCAAATCGCCACCAATCGCCAAAGTATTTGTCTTCGACGCCTTCTTCAGGACATACTGCATGAAGGCCCGCGTATAGACCCAGCAAACTTTATC
>DATIQS010000490.1:0-9514 GCA_035470605.1 Fibrobacteraceae bacterium | reverse complement strand
TAAAAATGGCCCTGACCAACGCTGGATTTCCGGTACAGGACTTGGCGGGTTACACCACAGGTGATCCTCTGGAAATCCGACTACGCGAGACCCTAGCGGACACAAACGAGCCCTTTGCTCTCCGCAAATACCAGCAGGAGGCCGCCCAGGTATTCTACGCCTCAGGATCAGAAAAAGGGGGATCGGGCGTGATTGTGCTGCCCTGTGGTTCAGGCAAAACGGTGATCGGCATGGCCGCCATGGCCTTGGTGAGCAAACGGACCCTGATCCTTACGCCGAATATCACCGCAGCGCGCCAGTGGATTCGAGAGCTGCTGCAAAAGACGAGCCTCCGCGAAGAGCAAATCCGAGAATATTCAGGCGAAGTCAAGGAAATTGGAGACGTCACCGTCGCCACCTACCAAATCCTAACCCAACGCAAACGCGGTACGGGAAAGGATGAAATGCACTACTTCGAACTGTTCAGCAAATACAGTTGGGGTCTGATCATTTACGATGAGGTTCATCTACTGCCAGCACCGGTATTCCGCATGTCCGCCGACATGCAGGCCACACGCCGTCTGGGGCTTACAGCGACCTTGGTCCGCGAGGATGGCAAGGAGACCGAGGTTTTTTCCCTAATCGGTCCTAAAAAATACGACATCCCTTGGCGCGTCTTGGAACAGCAGGGCTGGATTGCCAAAGCCAACTGCAACGAAATTCGCGTTCCCATGACCACGGAGCTGCGGATGCGCTATGCAATCGCAGAGAAACGCGACAAAATCACGATCGCGAGTTGCAATGAAGCCAAAATCCAGGTGGTGCGGCAAATCCTTGATTACCATTGCGAGGATTCGGACCGCGTGCTGATCATCGGGCAGTATCTGGAACAGTTGGACCAATTCGCCAGCCATTTCACCATGCCTTTAATTACGGGAAAAACCCCGAACAAGGAACGCGAGGCACTTTACACCCAATTCCGGACAGGAGCCATTCGCGCTCTTATGGTTTCCAAGGTGGGCAACTTCGCCATTGATCTCCCGGATGCCAATGTACTGATCCAGATTTCCGGTACCTTTGGGAGTCGCCAGGAGGAGGCCCAGCGCCTAGGACGCGTTCTTCGCCCCAAAAAAGATGGAAAACCCGCCTACTTCTACTCCCTAGTCACCCGGGATTCCAAAGAGCAGGAATTTGCACTCAACCGCCAGCTCTTCCTTACCGAACAGGGATACGCCTACCGCGTCATCCAATACAGCTTGGGCGGAGACCTCGCTCTGTAGACGATCTCATTTTTTGCGAGCGATGACCCAGACCAGTTCCCAGGTCGCACGGATTTGGTCTTGTGGCGTGCTAGCGCAAGAGCGCAAATAGGTATCCAAACGTCGCCATTGCTCTCGAGTCATGCCGGGGGAGGCATTGCCTCCCGTGACCCCCATGGATTTTAGGCTGCGTAAAAAATCTCGTGGCGAAGCATGAAGCTCCTGATGCAGAATCATCCCACGATCCAGAACCTGAAACCCGGTATTCTCCAATTCCTGTGCCAAGACGCCATACGCGACCATCCGCGTGCCAGGCTGGAGATCATGCCCGGTGGAGAGTCGATAAGCATCATGCAGTTCCAACAAGGTTCTCGGTCCAAAAGTGCCCAAGGCAACCAACGCTCCCGGACGAGAGCAATGCTCGATTTTCCGCAGGAAACCCATTCGATCCCGCAGCCATTGAATCGCCGCACTCGATGCCGTTAAATCCACGGGACGAAAAGAAGGTTCTTCCCATTCCTCGACATCCGCCGCATGTAACGAAACAGACAAATCTGGAAACGCTTGGTTCAATCGTTGGTTCGCCTGCTCCAGCATCACTTCAGAGAGGTCCAAAAGATGCAACTCCGCAGGGTGCGCCTCGGCCAAAAGGCTAGACAAATGCCCCGTCCCTGCGCCGATTTCCAACACACGTCCAAGAGGAAGCCGGAGCCAGGGTTGCAATTGACGCCACAAGAGTCCCGCCAAACGTTTCTGAATCAGGGACACCTGGTTATACTGTGCAGCCTGTCGCCCAAAACGCAGACCGGTTTGCTGATTTTCCGACACGGGCCAAGTCTAGAAACTTTGGTTCATTGGTTCCAGCACCGCCAGCGTTTCTAGATGACTGGTCTGGGGATAGAAATCAAAACCCTCCAGACGGAGGATCTTCCAGCGATTACACACAAAAAATCCAAGATCACGAGCCAGGGTGACCGGATCGCAGGAGACATAAGCCATTCGACAAGGGGCCGCCTTGCACAAGGCCGTTCGCACTACATGGGATAAGCCACTGCGCGGGGGGTCCACCACCAAAAAATCAATCTTTCCTGGAGCCAATTGAGACAAAGAGTCCTCTGCCGAAGCGGAAACGAAATGGCAATTCGGCCCTAAATTCCTACGCGCATGGCGAAGGCAACCGGGATTCCATTCCACGGCATTCACTTGAAAAAAGAGATCCTGTAAGAAAGAGGCAAAGACGCCCACACCGCTAAACAAATCCACCGCGAGGTTCCGAGACTCCAGATTCCGCGCCTCCTCCATCACAGCGGTAATCAATGGAGGGAGCTGTTCCAGATTGGATTGGAAAAACACCCGACTATCCATCCAAAGACTGCGCCCCAACAACTGCACCTGTTGATCCTTTAGAGGCGAAGGGAAATCACGTCCCCACAGGCCAACGTTTCCTTGGGTATCCGCAAAGGCCTGGACTTCAGCCCCTTCCGGCAGGTGGGGTAATTTTCCCATCTCCGCCTGTAATGCCGCGCAAAGGACGGGACAATGCTGAACAGCGGTTACTGAATGAGAGCCTTCAGAGCGAAATCCCCAGCCTTGCGCACCCCGCACCCAACGGACTCGATGGCGATAGCCCCATCCCTCGCCGTCCTGCAAAATCCACCCGGTCGGGCAATTGATTTTTGCCATACGAAGAAACAAATCCTCTAGGACCTGGCGTTTGATTTCCCGTTGCAAGGACAAGGCCGCATGTTGTAAATTACAACCTCCACAGGATGCGTAATAAGGACATGGTGGTTCTTGGCGTTGCGGGTGCTTTTCTAGGATTTCGACGACTGCGAGTTCATCATAGTCTTTGTGCTTGCGGACAAGCGAACACTCCACCCGTTCTCCAGGCAAAGCCCCAGAAACGAAGGCAACCTTTCCCTCAATGCGAGCCAAACCTCGCCCGTCCTGCAACATGCGTTCAATTCGGCAGTTCATCCACACTTTGCACGAGGCGGAACAGGCTACGAATCCCTGTTTCCTCCAGCACCTTCAATACGCTTGGAGACACACCGATCAATGCGACGAATCCACCGGAGGAGCTCACAAATTTATACACCCGGATTAATTTACCGATGAAAAAGCTATCCACTTGAGAAATTTGGGATAAATCATAGGCCTTAAATAAATGCCCAGAGGCCTCCAAATTTTCCAGCAAATCAGGTGTGCTCAGCAACAAATCGCAGATCAACGAATTCGCACCCATGGGATAAACCTCCCATTTCCCGAGACGCACCCTCTGAAACGGATTCGGAGGCGTAACGAAAGAACGACCTTCTAGGTCCTCCCCTCCAACCAGAACTTCAAAGAGCGCACCGATCTGAAGATTTTTCAGAGCCACAGCCACCTCAGGATGAGCCAAGACCTTCATCTGCCCTCGCTGGAAGCAATGGTTGTATACCGCGACCAATGCATTGAGCACACGGCGAGACGCAAAGGGGACCAATGCGGAAAGATCCACAGCAGGAGTCAACCCAGATGCTTGCAAAACAACGGCCAGATCCACCAATTCATCCGCAATCGAGGGCGAATCGTTTTCCGGGCGCACGATCAACACACCAAAACGCCCTTGCGTCCTATATTGAATGCCACCTCGCTGTATTTCCAGATCATGTAAACGCAGAAAAATCTCTCTTTCACCCCGATCCAAAGGAGGAAGTCGGGGGATTAAACGGCACAATAGATTTCCCCAATTGCGTGTGCGGTAACAAGGAAATCCTTGTCCAGGGATGGTAATCGTGCGACCAGACTGCGTTCCTGGAGGGACCTTAAAATAGACGCGTTCACCCAAGGGACTTTCCGTGAAGGCGGTCCCTCCCAACGCCAAAACCGTCACCAAAGGTTCAGCCTCGCAGAGACAATCTACACCCTGTCGGCGGAACTGAGGCGGCAGCACTTCGTGGAAGACGATAAAAAGGTCTCCATACTCCTGCTTTTCAAGGTCGTAGTTCCCTTTGCCGATCACGTAAGCCAAATTACCACTGGTGGAACCGGGCGGCACTTCAAAATTGATCCGCTCCTCAATATGGCGCACACCTTTTCCTCCACAAAGGGGACAAACGTCACCCTCTGCCATATCGCCACGGCTCTGACAAGCGCACTCAACCTCTCTCGGTAGGGATAAAGTCTTATAACTTCCCAAAAACACATCTCGTAATTCAATGCGGCACTGTACCACCACATCCCCAGGTCGGTGCGTCCCACACAAACCTTCTATCGCTAAAGCAAAGGTATGCAAGGCATCCTGTAGCGTGTAGGAATCCCAATCGGGGCTATACGAATTGACTTCCACCTCGCGCTCCCCGGTCCAGAGATAGACCGGCAACCAACGAGCCTTTTCAAACTGATGACATAAGGTTCGAAACGCATCCAAAGGAGCCTCTGGAACAAGGTCTGGATGACAGGCAAGAGCCTTGGCAAGAAATGCAGATCGAATTTTTTCTGGATGAGACGACGGAGTCAAAGGGCCATCCCCGGCGGTGCGTGATATATCCATATTCTGAAATTATCCTTTATCTGCGAACCAGGGACAACGAACACGCATTAAAGTTCCAGGGACCGTCAATAATTCTGGCTTTTCCTCCTGACATGCCGGTCTGACCCGCGGACAACGGGTCGCAAAAGGGCAGCCAGACGGGAATTGGGTCGGAGAAGGCGGTTCTCCCTGGAGAATATGAGGGGGCTTGCTGGGATCCAAAGACGGGACACTCTCCAGCAAGGCGCGCGTGTAGGGATGCCGCGGATTCTGGAATAAATCCGCCGCTGACAGCTCTTCCACCACCTCTCCCAGATACATCACCAGCACCCGATCCACCAGAGAACGCACCACAGCCAGATCGTGCGAAATCAGCAAAATGGAGAGTCCTGTATTTGCCCGAAGATTTTGCAACAGTTGTAAAATCTGCGCCTGCACCGAGACATCTAACGCGGATGTAGGCTCATCGCAAATCAGAAGACGACACTGTAAAGCCAACGCCCGAGCAATCCCAATACGCTGCCGCTGTCCACCAGAAAAGGCGTGAGGGAATTTGTCCCAGGCCGCAGCTCCCAAACCGACTTGTTCCAAGGCATCCTCTGCACGACGGCGACTTTCTTCGAAGGAAACTCCCTGTGCCCGCTGCGGCCCCATCAAAATTTCGCCCAGGGTTTGACGCGGATTCAAGGCGCCGTGAGGATCCTGAAACACCAACTGGACCTGATTGCGAACCGCCTTCCAGGTGGAGACCCGATGCGGATCCAGATTTCGATCCTGTAGAACCAGGGACCCTTGTTGCCAGTTGCAAAGCCCCACCAATGCGGAAGCTAGGGTTGATTTCCCACAACCGGATTCGCCCACTACCGCGACAATTTCACCGGTTCCCACCTCCAAATCCACCTGATGCACGGCCTGAACCCAATGACGCACCTTCGAAAAGACGCCCCCTCGCACGGGATAGCGCACCGAAAGATTGCGGACCTGCAACAAGGGGCTCATGAATCCACCTCCGCAGAGGAGAGCAAATGAAAACAAGAGACCTGGTGGTTCGCATCTCGATTCTGTACTTCTGGACGATGGGAGCACGCCTCATCGGCAAGGGGACAGCGATTGCGAAAACGACACCCCCGATCGAATTCTCGCGGACTGGGCACTGATCCTGGAATGGGGCGCAACGAGGCCGCGGAAAGTCGTCCATCCGGCACCGCAGCCAACAAACCCCGAGTATAGGGATGGAGCGGATGTTTTAACAAAGCAGAAACCGGAGCCTGTTCCACTAGTCGTCCCGCATACATAACGCCGACGCGATCCGCATATTGCGCCACCAGGCCCAAATTATGGGTGATTAGAAGCAGTCCCGTCCCAGCAGCGCGGCAGAGTTTGCGCAGCAAATCCATCACCTGCGCCTGCACCGTGACATCCAGAGCCGTCGTTGGTTCGTCGGCGATCAACAGTCGAGGGGTCGGTAATAAAGCCATGGCAATTACGACTCGCTGCGCCATGCCCCCCGAGAGTTCGTGGGGATAGCTAGCCAAAATCCGCGGAATATCCGAAAAACCAGCGGAATGTAGAGACTCGGCGATACGCTCTCGGGCCATGGACGGAGAAAGTTCTGGAAGCACTTCACGGAGCTGACTTTCCACGGTACGTACAGGATTCAAAGCCAAAACGGGTTCCTGAAAAATGACCGAAATCCGTTTTCCCCGTATCGCGTATAAACGATCTTTCGACGCAGAGAATAAATCCTCGCCCTCAAAAAAGGCCCTCCCTGAAGGAATCCGGGCACCAGGATAAGGCAACAAGCCCAGCAGCCCCATAGCCGTCACACTTTTCCCGCAGCCAGATTCTCCCACAAGGGCAAAAACTTCACCCGGAGCAATCTGAAATGAAACGTCGTCCGTGACAGGGAGCCACTGGCCCTTCTGGTCGCGAAATTCAACCGACATTCCTTCCACGTGTAACAGCGCATCACTCATCGTACATCACTCTCTAACAAAAACGGTCTCCCGACTTCGGGTCCATGGCATCGCGAACTCCTTCCCCAACAAAGGTCGCCAGTAACAGGGTAAAAAATAACGCCGCTGTGGCACTGACTGCGATCCAAGGGGCATACAAATTTTCTAAGCCCTGCGCCATCAGATCGCCCCAACTCGGCGTCGGAGGCGCTAGCCCGAATCCGAGAAAGTCTAGAGAGGTCAAGGAACCGATCCCTCCAATCAATGCAAAGGGAAACAGCGTCACAACGGGAGTCAATGCATTTGGCAACATTTCTCGGAATAAAATGTGCGCCCAACCGAAGCCCAGAGTTTTGGCTGCTTTGACATAGGTGACATCCCGTAAACGCAGAAACTCCCCACGCATATAATAGCTGAGCCCGACCCAACTGAACAGAGTCATAATCCCCAGCAGCAACCAGAAGCTACTGCCATAAAGGGACGCCACCAGAATCACCACATAGAGAAACGGCAAGGAAGCCCAAATCTCAATTCCGCGTTGCGCAAAGATATCCACACGCCCTCCTAAATACCCCTGAATCGCTCCGACCGCAATTCCCAAAAAAGTGGACAGCAGCGTCAGCAAAAGAGAAAAACTCATACAAATGCGGAAACCGTGAATCAGGCGAGACAACAAATCGCGTCCATGGGCATCGGTACCCAGCCAGTGCTCCCGCGAGGGTGCATATGGAGGAGAACCAGCATCGTCCAAACGAGCTCGCAGGGGATCCTGAGGAACCGGTGGCATCAGAGCCCAAAAGTGAATTCCATCCTCTCGAGCATGCGCGAGCATCGCTGGATAGTCGGGCTCTGTTTGATAGGTGCCGCCAAAATGGCTCTCTGGATAAAAGAAAAACGCAGGAAAAGACCATTCACCCGCATAATGCAAGGCTAAAGGACGATCATTGACCAACCATGGAGACAAGAGGGACAAGACGTAAGCGACGACGAGGAGCCACAAGGACCACCAGGCTCTGCGGTTCCCGCGAAAGCGATTCCAGCGTTCCAGGGTAACAGCGGAGACCCTCATCGGAAGGAAATCCTCGGATCGATCCAAGTGTAGAGCAGGTCGCTAAAAAGGCGCCCCAGCATCGCCATGAAACTGGAAAGCAAAATGATTCCCAAAACAACGTTATAATCGCGATTCACCATCGCATTGTAATAGAGTAGCCCCATGCCATCAATATCAAAGACCTTCTCGATCAGCAATGCCCCGGCAAACATCAATGTGAAAATTTCGGAAGCCCGCGTGGCCAATGGGATCAATGCATTACGCAACGCATGACGGATAAGGGCCTGGCGTGGAGTAAGACCTTTCGCTAGAGCGGTTCGCATATAATCCCTCCCCAATTCTTCCAACACGGTATTCTTCATTAACAGGGTCAGGAATGCGAATTCACCCAACATATAACACACCATAGGAAGGAAAAGGTGATGCAAGAGATCCAAGCCTTTGTCCCACCAGCCCAACTGAGAAAAATTGTCGCTGACCAAGCCCCCCAGAGGAAACCAGTCCAAAAAAGAGCCTCCGGCAAAGAATATGATCAGCAGGATTCCCAAAGCATAGCCCGGCATCACATAGCCCGAAAAAATCGCCACGGAGCTCCAGGAATCGAAGCGGCTCCCATGTCGCACCGCCTTGAGGATCCCCAGGGGAATGCAAATCAGATAGCTCAGCACGAAACTGGTAAGCCCAAAAAACAGACTAATAGGAAATCGACTGACGATCACATCCCACACGGGTTCGCCATAGGAATAAGAACGTCCCAAATCCAGATGAGCAACCTTGCCGAGCCAGTCCAGATAGCGGACCTGGGCTGGTTTATCAAAGCCAAAATACACCTTAATCGCTTCGATCTGGTCTGGAGAAATGGCCCTGGAGGCATCCATTCCTCCACCGCGAGCGCCGGCCACAGCCTTCGCACGGGAAAGCAATTCCTCTACAGGTCCGCCAGGGACCAACTGAATGAGCGCAAAACATAGCACGGTGATTCCCAGCAATGTGGGAATCATAAGCAACAAACGGCGAAAGAGATAGGCGCGCATGGCTTTCCGAAACTAGCTAAACCCCTCCTGGGCCGCAATGGGGAATGCCAAAATATGACGATCGATCAATGCACGATAACGTTTTGAGCCAGGCCTCCAGACTGCACGATGAATAATCCAGAATGAGGCACGGAGGCGAACAAGGAGGGACCCTGCGCAGTTCCTTTCCATTGAACCCGACCCTGTAGATCATAAATTGCCACCGACGCACCAGGATCGACACCCGTCAAAAGAATTTCATGATTCTGGCCAAAAGCCTGCCAGGAAACGGCACTTACCGTAACAGGAACGGATTCAATCGGGGAGGATAGTAGTTCAGGGACGGTTTCCGTCAAAATGGGATAGCCATCGTTGATTCCCGCCGAGTCAAAGGCGAACGCGGAACCAAGCAAACTCACGAAGGATTCAGCCGTCATCTCCGACTCCAGCATGGCCCAGCCGCTTTTGACCACGTCCTTGTCGCCATCATCGTCTAAGATATGGCCAATGGCCGTTGTGTCGGATTTGTCGTCGGCCAGGTAGTAGTTGCTGGCGTACAGTAGCGAGTTGTTGCTGTAACCTAGAATTTGGCCTGCGTAGTTTACTCCGCTGACCGATCCCACGTTATAGGTGTTGTAGATGCGCACCACGCTGTCATTGTCATTTTTGGTGTTCTTGCAGTAACCCACCACGCCGCCCGCATTGGAGAATTTGGTGCTAAGTCCAGAGATGTCACCCTTGTT
>DATIQS010000489.1:0-1696 GCA_035470605.1 Fibrobacteraceae bacterium | reverse complement strand
AGAAAGGAACCACAGGCACCAATTTCCCCGAGGGGATCCCTTTATCTTCCCACAGGGCCAAAGCCTTCTCCGTCAAAGGCAAACTCGCGTTAGGCATAACCGAAGGCTGATTTTCATCCATGACATCCAGCGCCTGAACTGTAAGATAATCCGCCTTCTCCAGAGCGTCAGCATCATACCCCGAAGCCAAGGAATCCGCCCAGGTAACCGTTGCGCTCAACAACAAACGAGGGGATTCCTGTGAAAATTTATCTGCCAATGCCGAAAGAAAAGATCCGTATGCCCCCTTGTCTTCCGAAGCGGGCTGCCAATCCACCTCAACACCCGACAAATGATATTGTTTCACCAATTCCAGAATGTTACCAACTAGGCGATCCCGTACAGTATTATCTGATGATGCAGCATGCATCGCATCGGCATTCCCTGGGCCTCCGATAGAGACCAAAAGTTTCACCTTTTTCTCCTGACATGTCTTGGCTAGGGTCTCAAAATTTTCTTGGTCCGCATCATCAGCGATCGCCAGTTCACCCGATTCATCGGGAACAAAATAGCCATAATGAATATGGGTCACCCAATCATAGCGCACATCCTTCGGGTAGAATTCGGAATAATGAGCCCAATAGGGGAAATACCCAATGATTCGCGTGTCCTCCGCACCAAAAGCATAAGCCCCCAGACAGAACGAGGCCAAAAGAATCCATTTGAAACCGTTTCGCATCATTTTTTCCGCCTACTTATTCAGTCAGGTTGATATAAATCGAATTTGTCAGGGAATCCAAACAATAGGTCTGGGCGCTATAATCCACGCCGTCAATCGACTGGCTTTCCTCGCGAAGATCGCCATGGGTACTACCGCAATACTTATAAGGTCGTCCAGTAAAGAGTCCAGCCAACCAGTAATGTTGCGTCCCCAATTCTGTCGAGTCCACTTGGATGGAAACAATAAACGTGGTGTCATCCATAAGCGCATCCGTAAATGCATCCGTAATCGTGGTATCATTCAAAAACGGGGCCTCATCCATAAGATAAACGTTGTTGCTGAGTAAGTAGCTCTTCATAGAGGAGGTACTCTCATATAAATTGTAAAGATAAAGCGCTTGAACAGAATCAATTGTGGAATCAGGTACGCCATCCAAAGATTTTCCCCATAGCGTAATCCAGCCGTTGGCCAGGGACGTATCCGTAAAGGCATCCAACAGGGTTTGTTCCCACTCGAAAATGGAATCACGCCAAGCATAAAGGGAGTCCGAGGAATACTTCGGATCCGCGCCCAACTTCGGAATTTCCGGCAACGTCAGGGCCTCAAGATTAGCCAATGTGGTATTGATCTGAAAACGACGAACAATCCATGCCAGCGTAGCCGTATCCGCCATAAACACGGAATCATTCTGATCCAGGAACGCTCCAATTGAACTAGAAACAGCCGCACAAGAATCGCCCAAAACAGAATCGTTCCCTGCAGACACATCATAATAATAATCAGCCAGTGAATCATAGAGATCTTCTATAGAATCAAGGCGGTCCGCAATGGAGTCGTTCCATTCAGCGATGGAGTCCTGAATGTAGAAGAGCACCACATCTGGATTGATCTGTAAATAAACGAGAGGATCAAAATCATCGGGAGTCGAATACGTCGCCTCCACATCGTCCACCTTCATGCTGGAACATCCCACCAATCCAAGAACGAGAGAAGCCA
>DATIQS010000488.1:0-4738 GCA_035470605.1 Fibrobacteraceae bacterium | reverse complement strand
CGGCTTCTTTTTGTGCCCATCGTTTTTTTCATCCAGAAGCTGATTTTGGGTGCAATCTTGCATGTCGATGAGGATTATTCAGCATCCAAGCGCTGGCTGGCCATGGCCTGAAACCGCGAAAACAATTTTCCAGCAAGCCCTGATTAGGCTGAGCCTGCTTCAGGGCCATGCTGGAGCCATCGGCGGGAGATGCTGCGATCTTGCGGACGATCCTCTCCGGGACGCGCCGGGCGGGCAGTTTCCATAGATCGTTTTACCATGTTCCCATTGCTTCAGGTGGATTTGTCGGAAACGATGGCTATCCATTCATCGACTTTTGGGGAGCCTTTGGGCGTCTCCGCCAGACTCAAGTATTTTTCCAGCCAGGCAGGTAACATCCCAGTTTTTTCACGACATTCTGGATGTCGGAGTCCGGCATGGGTTTCATCCTGCCTATCTTCCGCTCGCTGTGGGCTCTGTTCACGGAAGGGCTTCTTCCTTTTGGACTGCGTCCGCGTCGGGCGTACCATACAGAAATCCCGGGGCCCCAGGCCCCGGGATCAATGAAGGAGACAGAGACATCTTGGAAATCTATTGTATCACAATGCGCATGGTTTTCCCGCCAAGGGAGCTGCGAACCTTCAGGAAATAAATTCCCGATTCAAGTTTGGTTAAGCTAAGTCGATTGGTTCCATTGGACATCACGCCTTGGAACAAGGTGGTGGTGCGTCCTCTCAGATCCGAAACGGAAACTTGGGCGTTGGCTGTGGATGACAGATTCAGAACCAGAGTATGGCCAACAACCAGCATTTGGACATTCGGAGTCTCTTGACTCGACAAAATGCCGGAATCCTCACTTGACGAACTGCTACTCGCGTTACTGCTGCTGCTTGCGCTACTGCTGCTTGTCGTGGTACTGCTAATTGGGCCTGTTGCGCCGATGCACTTCACGTTGTCGATCCAGAGATCGCCTGTGGTTCCATCTGCATCCTGGATTTGCCAGGAGAAGGCGGTGACAACAGAGAGGTCTTGGTCAACGGTATCTCCCCACCCCTGTTGAGCGAGTTGACTCCAAGAGAGGGAAACCGTGGTCCAACTGGAAGTCTCATCGAGTGAGTAGGAATAGTAGTCGTAATCCGTTATGTTGCTCATTTCAGCACGGAAGGTATGAGCAAGGCCCTTGTAATCGTACTCAATGGTGCTACAGGAACTCACGTCGTAGCCTTTTTCGGAGGCTTGCATGAATACACCCATACCGACAAAGGGATTGTAGGTTAAATCCCCCTGATCTAGGGTTAGTGAAATCTTAGAGGCACATTCAGAATTGTTCCCTGGATTGCTTGTCCCTGTGAATGGGTTCGTTGCGGAACTCAGGGGATCGATCGTGGAGGCTCCGCCGTTGGAAGCATCATTGTAGGTGTACCAGCTGCCACCCCAGAGGGACGTTCCATCACAATCCTCCACATCGTCGATCAGGCTTGCGCTGGAATTCGCTACGACGGTGGTACTGCTGGAGGAGGTGCCTTCTTCCACGGAGCTAGAGGAATTGGTGCTACTAGAGGAGTTGTTGGAGCTCGATGACTTGTTGGAACTGGATGACGAACTGCTGGTCCCGCTGGAGGCCGCATTGCTGCTGGGGGCGATGCCACCTACGCAACGTACATTGTCAATCCAGAGGTAACCCGTGGTGCCATCTGTTCCCTGGATCTGCCAGGAAAATGCTTTCACCTCTGCGGTATCGATGTCCACTGTCGGTGAAGTGGTGCCCCAGTTCTGTTGGAAGAGATCACTCCAGCTCAGAGAGACAGTTGTCCAATCGCTGGCAGCAGCCTCGGCAATTCCGTGGTAATTGTAGTCCTCCACTGATGCCGATTCGACACGGAAACGATGGGCTGAGCCGAGATAATCGTACATAATCGTGGTGCAACTGGTTAAATCATGGGTGCTCTCGTCCGCGCGCATATTCACGCCAAGTCCAACCAATGGCTGGAAGCTCAGGTCAGCAGTGGAGTCCAGGGTGAAGGTGATCTTCGCGGCGTAGTTCGTTCCATTCGTTGGGCTAGCGGTCGGGGTAAATTTGTCGGTGGTAGAGGTTGATGGGGTCACCACGGAAGCGCCTCCATCGTCGTTGTCATCATAAGTGAACCACTCTCCGCCCCACAGACTCTGATAATCGCCGTCCTCTAGATCGTCAATGGTATCGCCCACGGATGTGCTGGCGCTGCTTGTTGCCGTGGAAGAGGAAGAGGACGAGCTATCCATGTCCGCCAAATTGGGCATGTTGCCGCTAATTAGCAATCCTGTCAGCAGTTGTAGGGTGGCGGAAAAATATTTTTCCCCAGACATGGACATCAAGGCGGACCATGCAGAGTTCAGATAGGACTGGTAGCTAGACGATCCCATGGTCGCAGCGGCAAAGGTTCCAATAAATGTGGAATTTTTGTCTTCATTCATCTTAGTACCAGAGGAACGGTAATAACCGCCAGTGATATTGGCCGGAGCTGGGATTGTACTGGTCAGCCAAGAGGCCATTGCGTCGATCCGGGTCTTTGCCGCCGTGTCTCCAAACCAGGCGTAGGAGGTCGCCAAGCGCCACGGGGTGCGGGCTGCATCGTAATAGTAAATGTCCGATTGGCCCAAAGTGCCGTTTCCAATCACCGGGTCGCCATCGGTGTCACACCAATCCGAGACCAGGCCTGTGGTGGAATGGGCGTTGGAACGCAACAGCCTGTAGTTGGAGTCGATGGCCGCCTTCCACACGGAGGTGCCGGATGCGTCCACGGACTGGAACAGTTTCATGGCGGCTGGGGCGAAATAACTAGGATTCTTGTAGTCATCCCACACATCGCCGGGTTTCAGAATATAAGAGTTGTCCAGTTCGTAGTTCCGCATTTTTGCAATCAGCGTTTGGGCGTCGGTCAAATAATCGCTATCCCCGAACTGGTAATACGCCATGATCAGGGCCAGGGCCACATCCATTTCGGCGTCAGTCGCCGCGTTCTCTCCAGTCACGCTACTAAATCCATTGATTTTCCAGTTCATCAAGCCATTGCTGTTGGACCAGTACTGGTAATAGGCCCACAGCTTGTCAAACTGGCTCTGATAACTGGTGGTTGTATCGGAGAAGTACACCATGATCAGCATACCATAGCCGATGCCCTCGGATACGGTGTATTGTGTTTCATCCCACTTGACGCGGGCCATAGCGGTGCCGCCAGCGGTGCCTTCTTCATAGTAGGTGCTGAGCCAGGTCTCAAAGGCGCTGTTCAGTGCCGTTGTGGACGGGCTGGCCACCCGAATGCCATTGCCATAGGTGACATCTTGTGGAAATGGGTAATTGACCGTGGAGGCGGACAGCACTGTTGCTGCTGCCAGCACCACGCCCAAGATTTTCTTTTTGGGGTTAAAATTCATGGAGCCCTCTATGGGTTAATGGTTTCACCCCATTGATCTTATATTCCTGATCGGAGGATGTTGTTTCGTAACTTCTTTTTTTACACAGCTTTGTTCCCGAAACGTTCCCATATGGGCTTCCTATGTGACCAGGCTCACTTGGACAGCGGATTTGCTAGGATGATAGCGATGGAAATATCCGCGGGTGTTAATTTGTATTTCGCCAACTTTTGGGGCTCGACCCAGGCCAACTGGTCGTGAACGTTTAAAATGGGTTCCCCGGACACGACTTCTGCCCAATGGGCCGCCAAATGGATTGTTTTTCCCCCGCTTATGGCGATGGATTCCCCTACGAGGTTGCCTGGAAGGATTTCTAACGCGAGTTCCTCGCGGATTTCCCGAATTAGGGCCTGCTCTTGCGTTTCTGCTGGCTCAGACTTTCCTCCAGGGAATTCCCAAAATCCGGCATTGGATTGACCCTGAGCTCGTCGACAAAGCAGAATTCGGCCTTGTGGATCCCTAAGGACGGCCGCTACTACCCGGATTCTTTTTCCCTTTGGAGAATTCATGTGACGCCCGTTGCTTTCCCATCAATGGGAGCGGCTCAAAACTAATGACATTTTTTGAAAATAGTATAGCTTTGCTTTGAGTTCATAACCCCCTCAATAAGGTGATTCCATGCTCCGAATCCATCAAATCCTCCTGTTCCTTTTTCTCGCCGGTATGCTGTGGGCAGATGACATTATGATCAATCAACATGGCTATCATACTTGGGGCAGCAAAATTGGCATTTTGACGGGGTCTTATAGTACGGGGACAACCTTTCAACTGAAAAATTCCAGCGGGACAACGGTTTTTTCTGATACCGTTGGTGCAACCACCCATTCTGTGACGGTGAGCAGCTCGAAGCAGACGACACGTTATCTGGATTTTTCCAGTTACACCACTTCTGGTACCTATTACCTTTACTGCGAGGGACTTTCTTCTTCTTCTTTCATCATTTCTGACACAATTTATAAGCCCCTGGCTTATGATGCCGTGCGTATGTTGTATCTCCAAAGGGCAGACACCATTATTCCTAGTGCTTATGGTTCTTCCTATGCTCGTGAATCTGGTGTGGTCACTGGCTCCCCAAATTTTTCCATCCTCAGCGCAGGGGGTGGCACTTCTGGGACCCTGAATAGCACCAAGGGGTGGTTTGATGCCGGAGATTATGGCCGTTATATTCCTTCCGCAGCCATGACAATCGGTGAGTTGATGGCTTTTTATCAGGCCTTTCCAGAGGCCTTTGCGAATGGCTTTTCCAATATCCCCGAATCCAGCAACGGCAAATCAGATTTACTGGATGAAATCCGTTATGAAATTG
>DATIQS010000487.1:0-11382 GCA_035470605.1 Fibrobacteraceae bacterium | reverse complement strand
GGCGTAATTCCAGCCCCTGGCAAGCCACCAACAACGTGGCGACCAGCACTTGTTCCGTTAGTTCCAGCACACGGACGGCATCTCGTGCGGCAATCGTCCCCATGCTCACCTTATCCTGATTGTGAGACTCCGTAGAGCGGGAGAAAATACTAGCCGGGATGGCCGCCTTCAACGCCTCCGCAGCCCAAGCCGAGGTCGCAATTCCAATGGCCTTGAACGCATGGTTCACGGGTTGGCGCTCAGGTGCCGCACCAGTAAGATTGGAAACCAGGCCACGATTCGTCTTTTCATTCACCAACAAGATCACCTGCCGATCCAGCAAATCCGCAATATTTGCCACGGCATTTTTCAGTCCATCCATAGCAAAGCCGATATGCCCGCCATAAAAGTTGCCCCCATGCAAAATTTCGCCAGAATTAGGGTCAATCAACGGGTTGTCGTTCGCACTATTCAATTCGGTTTCAATCTGTTGCCGGATCCAGGGAAGAGCATCGGCAAGAACCCCTAGGACATGAGGAGCACAACGCACGGCATAAGTGTCCTGCAAACGCTCCTGCCCTGCGCGGAAATAACCAGGAACCCACCCGACATCCTTTGCAATCCACGCGGCAACGTGCGCTTGCCCCGGATGCGGTTTCTGTTGAAAAATCACGGGATGAAAATGGGCCTTATTCCCCATCATAGCCTCGCTCACCAGGGCCGTCACCCGAGCGGACAAACGAAGCAAATAATCCGCACGCACCCAATTGCGTGCCGCGAGAGCCGTCATTACGCTGGTCCCATTCATCAGGGCCAGCGCCTCCTTGGGATGCAGTTCTAACGTTGGCAATCCGATGTCCGCGAGGGCTTCCGCAGCCGGTCGAACCTTTCCGCAATGGTAGACCTCGCGCTCTCCCATAAGAACCGCAGCCACGTAAGACAATGGTGTTAAATCACCACTGGCTCCAACGGAACCCTCTTCTGGAATCTGGGGAATGACGTCCTCTCGCAATAGGGCCGCAAGATGTTCGAGTAAAATAAAACGCACACCGGAATAGCCACGACACAAGGAGGCCGTTCTCACCGCCAAAATTGCCCGACCATCTTCCACTCCGAAATAACGACCAAGACCACAGCCATGAAAACGCATTAAGTGCGAAGGAAATTCGGGGACCAACTCCCGCGGAATCGGGCGAACCACAGAGTCTCCCACCCCTGTCGTTACGCCGTAAACTCTGCGGTCCTCCCGCCAGGCCTTGGCCAGGATTTCGGACCCGCGTTCAATCAAGGATTGAAACTGCGACGAATCATCCAATATGGAATCACTGTGGTGTTCTGCGATGGAGACCACATCCTCCACAGACAACAAATAACGACCGAAAACAATTTTATTCATGATGTTGTCTCCAAAAATCAAAAAAATTGAACCATTGTAAAGGATAGTTGTGGCAGAGCTGTTCCATCTGTCGCACAAACAGTTCCATTACAGAAGTCAATCCCTGATCGGGCTTTCGTCGATCTCGTATCAGATTTTCCGTCAAGAGATCTGCCGAAACCTTGTATTGACGTAAGCCCACACGAACCCCGACGGTGAACAACACTGGACAATGCAAAACCGAGGCCACAATCCATGGATTTAAATTGAAATTCGCCAATTGTCCCAAAAAATCAAAATTTGCTACTCGAAGACGCGTGGTCCCTGGAGGAATACGATCCCCCATAATCGCCACCATTTTCCCCTGCGCCACAGCCTGCTGAATCAACAGGATAGAACCCGCTCCATGTTCCTCCATGAAAATAACGTCCATTCGATATTGTGGATTCACCTTCTGTAGGGTTTCCATAAATTTCCGCGAGGAGGCTCCATACATCACAGGAACAACCTCTACCCGATAGGCCGTAGAAAGAGCCCGCATCACCTCGAAAGAACCAATGTGGCAGGAAACCAGAATAGCCCCTCGTTTTTCCTTCGCAAAACGCTCAATCAAATCACCATTGCGAAGCTGAAGATCAAACAAATCCAAACGGTTCTGAGCAAGCCAAACGCGATCATAGGCATTAACGGCAAAAGAGAAATGATGTCGAAACACGCTCAAAAACGTCCGAACTAGGCCATCCGATTCGTGTAGTAGTCCTATTTTGCACAAATAGCTCAGAGAAGACGACCTGCCCTGGGAATAAAAAAAGAGAAGGGAAAAAACGATAGGATAAAGCATCCAATAGCCAAGTCGATATCCACAGACACGGCTCACTCCAAGCACAAAGCGCATTCCCCATACCGGGCCACGCTCAGGAATTTTGGCCCAGCCCAAAGTCACCGCAAGCGTCCCTGATAAAACAGAAGGCGAGGGAGACGAGGCAACATTCCAAAGAATAAACCCGCATGTGCCCGGCTAATGCGTACGTTATCCCAAAACATCCGAAAATGAGAAAGACCACCCTTTGGATAGCGAATCGTGGTTGGCACGTTACTCACCAAGGCTCCTGCCCAGTATAAGCGAACAAGAATTTGTACGTCGAATTCCATGCGACTCCCCAAAGTGCCCTGGGAGATAAGAGAAGCACAAAGAGTCAGAGGATAGACACGGAAACCAATCAAAGGATCACGAATCGCCGTGGAAAGCGTTTCCAGCCAAACCCAAAAACGAGAAATTTGTCGGCCCAACAAACGTCCTAACGGAGCATCCTGACCATAGGCAGGCTCTCCGAGGACCAAAGCCACAGAACTCCGTTGGGCCTCTCGCAACATTGCAGGAATATCCTCCAGTTGGTGCTGACCATCCGCGTCCACCTGCAACGCATGCGTATAACCCTCTTGATAGGCTTTCCACAAGCCATCCTTTACGGCCTCACCCTTGCCGCCATTACGAACACGAGGGATCAATGTCACTGTAGGGCGTTGTGCCAAGCGCTGTATTTCGCTAGTGGTATTCTCATCGGAACCATCATTGATGAGAAACACAGGCAAGTTCAACGCAACCAGATAATCCAGAATTTCTGCGAGATAATTCTTGTGATTATAAACAGGGATTAAGGCACAAGGACGGAAGCTAACCGCCATGTAGTCTCCCAGAGGAATACTTTTTTTGCGCATCGGCAATCTGAAATTTCAGGCCACCAGATAATCGGTCAATACGGAGATGGACCTGGCGTTCCGGGGGCAAAATGTTACTGAATTTTAAGCGTCCCTCGACACGCCAACCGGCATCACCCCAATGTTTTTCCACGAGATCCAGAACCCATTTCAATTGACAGACGCCAGGCACTACAGGAACATTAGGGAAATGCCCTTGCAGATAGTAATAGTCGGAAGGTGCAAGCAAATCAACCTGAATGCAATCGGAAGAAACATCTAACGCACGAGTCTGGGGCACCAGTGAATGCGACGGTGCAAACAAAAGTCTTTCCAAATCCACGAGAGCTAGCTTTCCCTGGGGATTATACGGAAGATTTCCCACATACCAATGGCGGGGAATTTGCGCGGGTTCAAAATGCCGTCGCAGTACGAATTTCAATCGTTGCAGGAATTCTGTCCGATTCACATCCGATTGCCGAGGAGAGATGGCACAGCAAAGATGCCCATCCCGCACAGTATCTGGAGCAGGGAAGACTCGAACATCCAGGACCTCGGGAAGTTCGGTAAGGATCCGTTCCATTTCGGTCAGATTCACCCGTTTTTCAAAAACCTTCACCAGGCGATCCGCCCGTCCTTGAAGCAGGAAGGTTCCATCGTCAAAACGAGCCGCCTTGTCTCCACAAAGATGCAATTCCAAATTATCCGACCATGGACTGGTGGTCATAAGTCGTCCGTCCTCATCCACGGCGGAACGGACACCGGGAAGCGGCGTCCAGCGTGAATCCTTGCCGGAAGCCTGGGTTCGCCAAGCCATCCCACCGGTTTCCGTACTCCCATATATTTCGCGAACCCATATCCCCGTCCGGCGGAAAACCCCCACCGCAGCTTCGTGGCGCAGAAGCCCTCCTGAAGAAAAAATGGAGGCTCCCGTCCATGGTAAAGGGACTTCACCCTGCGCAAGCAATGCCAAATGCGTGGGAGAGGAAGCCAAAAGGAAATCCATACCCAGCGATGTAGGCAATTCCTCCCAATGGAATATCCGGGACTGGGCCACCTTTTTCCCATTGCGAACAGGCCATAAAATGGTAAAAAGCAACCCGTAAATATGCTGATGAGAGACCGTGGCAACAATCCTTTTTTCACGGCACTCCTCTCCCCACATCTGGTCCAGAACCTCGACCTCATCCCAAAGTTGCGCGAACGTCTTGGCAATCATACGACGAGTCCCCGAAGAACCCGAGGTAAAAAGATACAGGGCCACATCCGAACGAAGCCAGCAATGGGGTGGAGAAGTCCCAAAGTCAGCAAGCGCCCCACTCGTGGAGGGCAAAAACAAAAACGGCACCGGTGGGACGTTCTGACACAAATCGACGATATCAGACAAAAGGGCATCCACCCCAGAAGACCGCATCTGCTCCAAATTGGCGGGCTGAATATCTGGAGGAATCACGGGAACCAGCCCAAGGCGCCAACAGGTAGACAGAGCTTCCCAGAAATAGGAGGGAGAAATGCAAAAAATAACAGGGCAGCGAAAAGAGCCCTGAGTTAGAAAATGAGCAATGCGGTCACAATTCTTTTGGGCTTGATCATTCCAACTATTCAGGCCATGGTTTTCATCAAGGACAATATTCCCAGAAGAAGTATTCACCTTAGTTGACCAGCTTTTTCATTCCCAAAGCGACAATATCTCCCACCGTGCGAATTCCTCGCACTTCCTCTTCTAGAAGGCGAATCTTTGCCTTCTTGGCTAAAGCAGAGGCCAAATCAATGGCATCCAGACTATCCAGATCCAAATCGGTGTATAAATGCGTATTCAAAGAAATCGTTTCCGGCTTCACATCAAAAAGTTCAACCAAAACACCTTTCACCACATCAAAGATTTCCTGTTCTGTAGGCATAAGCGTCATTCATCCTTCTTGGCTGCAATATAATTGGCCAACGTGTTAACATTTTGAAACAAGGCTCGATTTTCTTCAGAATTCGCAGTCAGGTTAACTCCATATTTTCTGGAAATTGCCATTCCCAATTCTAGGGCATCAATGGAGTCTAAACCCAAGCCCTCATTGAACAGAGTCATATCGTCCCCAATCTCATTAGGCACCACGTCCTCAAGATCCAGCGACTCAACAATCAGAGTCTTCAATTCTTCACGGATAACGTTTACATCCGACATGATCTCTCCTTCACTGGGCCGGAAAGATAGTAAACCTCATGAAAGCCTTTGCCGTGCGAACCATTGCTACATTAAGGCACAGCATGGTCAAGAGCTCCAGATTCGCCTGGCTGACGCGCCTGATTTTCGGCCTAATAATGATGGCCTATCCGATCCTAGTTTTCTGGGGGTTACATCACGGATCAATCCGCAAAGTCGCCCTAATCCTGTGTTTAATGGTGGCTCTGCGTTTTTTCATTTCAAACCGAGCAGCCTCCCCGGCAGCCTCGTCTTGGATTTTCCTCTCCACACTCCCTCTCCTCTTGTTTTCTCTCTTTCTCGGAGAAGGACAATTCCTTCTTTGGCAACCCGTCCTAATCAATGTAGGCCTGGGATTCATGTTTGGTGGATCACTGCGATCCTCACAGAGCCTGATTGAGCGAATCGCCAGACTTCGAACCCCACAATTGCCTCCAGAAGGGGTCCATTATTGCCGCACGGTTACCAAAGTTTGGATCGCGTTTTTTGCCATCAATGCCTCTATGGCCATCATCACGATCCTTTTCTGTAGCATCCAAATCTGGACCCTGTACAATGGCCTTATCGCCTATATTCTGATCGGTGCTCTCTTCACAGGCGAATATCTGATTCGACGGAAAGCGCTCTCTTCAAAGCCACCACTCACCTCCTGAACATGCGTCAGCGCCAGAATTCCACTCATAAGTTCTTGGCCCTGGTTTGGGTTCTAACAGCCTTGAGCGCCTCGTTCTGGGCTGGTTGGACCCTGTTGCAGCACCCGGAAATTCTGGATACAAATATCCTACATCTGCTGCCCCATGGAGAATCGCCCCAGGAACGCCAAATTTCCACACTTGTCACCTCTCTTTCGCAAAACGTAATCTTGCTAATCGGACACCCAAACCAAGATTCGGCAGAGCTGGCAGCGGATCAAGCGGAACAGATCCTGCGTCAAAGTCCCTTATTTTCTGATTTGCAGTACAAGGAATACGCCCAGTTAGAACGCGATTTTTACCAGGTATATTTTCCCGTACGCAACAACCTATTGAGTCCCCAATATCGCGAAGAACTCCAACACCCCGCATCCACAAACAAATTTTTATCGAACAAAGCCCTAGCCAACCTGACCTCCCCAGCAGGAGGGTTTCTCGCCCAGTTATTGCCCCAGGATCCATTGCTCCTTTTCCCTGCATGGCTGACCTCTCTACGAGGAAATCAACAAAAAATGGAATACCACAACGGAGCCGTCCACGTTTCTGCCCAGGGAATTCATTATGTCCTAATCCGCCTCCAGCTGGCCGAATCCCCCTTTAGCAGTGCTACACAAAATTCATTTCAATCCACTTGGCAAAAAACGATTCAAAAGGCCCATGATTTTTCTCCGCAGGTGCAGATTTTCTCAACGGGAACCATACGCTTCGCCCGCCAAGGGCGCTTGGCTGCAGAAAGGGAGATGACCCTCATTGGGCTACTCTCCTCTGGGGCGTTGCTACTGCTTTTCGTGTGGCTGTTCCGAGGTTTTCGGCATTTGCTGATTGGCCTCCTTCCTGTCCTGTTCGGTATCGGAGTCGGGCTTGCTGTCGGGATTTTGGTCTTTGGACGTCTCCATGTCATCACTCAGGCGATGGGCATGAGTCTCGTGGGAATTTGTGTGGACTACACCTTCTTCTATTTTCTGGGAAACACAACCCCTTCCGCGGCACCCGTTCTGCGCCGTATTCTTCCAGGCCTGACGATGGGAATGCTCACCACCATGGTGGCGTATCTCGCACTAGCTTCCTGCGGCTTTCCTGGACTGGTTCAAATTGCAGTGGTCAGCACCAGCGGCATTCTCGCGAGTTGGTTGACCGTAGTGCTTCTATTCCCCTGGCTCATTCCTGAAGGAAAAACACCGGGGGAGGCCTCACATAGCTTGGCAAAAATTCTCGTGCGCTGGCCGAAAATCATTCGCTCCCGTGCAGGAATCATAGTTACACTGACCCTTCTGTGTGCCGCTGTCGCTGGCATGGTGCTACACCTTCAAATTACCGATGACATTCGCATGTTTCAAAGTCTTCCGCCAGAATTGAAAGCCGAGGATGAAGCCGTACAACGACTCCTTGGACGCCTAGAAACCAATCGACTCTTTCTGGTCCAAGGACAGAATATGGAATCCCTGTTGCAGCATCAGGAAATCCTTGTAAATCAGCTAAATCAGGCCGTGGATTCTGGTTGGTTAGAACAATTTCACGCTCTGGCCCAGTTTCTTCCCTCACGATCCCGCCAAAAAGAAAACCAAGGCTTAATTGCACAATGGATGCACTCTTCCATCGTAAGAAACGACTACGCCTCAACAATCGGTCTCGACACCACCGGATGGTCGAACGTTTATCCTGATAGCCTTTTCTTAGACTATTCGGCGATCACTCATTCCAGTTTGCGACTTCTAACGCCACCGGTCATTCGCCAAACAGATGGCCAATTAAACTCGATTATTCTTTTGCAAGGAGTCTCTGCACCCAGCCATTTGCAAACCCTAGGAAATGACTCTACCATCCAATACTATGATCAGGTTCAGACTGTTTCCAATATCTTTGCCCGATATTTACGCAACGCCATTCTTGTACTGATCATCGGAAATCTGGCCGTCCTCGTACTCATGTCAATGCGATATGGGCTAAAAAAAAGTTTACTAGGCAAAATGCCCCCCCTCATTGCGATCTTAATCACTACCGGAATTTTTGCCTGGCTGGGAATTCCACTACAATTCTTCACCATACTCGCATTCACCCTAGTCATTGGGGCTGGAGAGGACTACACCATCTTCCTAATCGAAGCCAAAGGCAATAATCCAGATCACACCTGGACCGCAATTTTTCTATCCGCATTGACCACAATCCTCTCCTTTGGTCTACTGGCCTTTAGTTCCACGGAGGCGCTGGCTGGGTTCGGATTCGCAGTCTTTCTTGGCTGCACGCTCAGTTTCCTCATGGCTCCGCTGGGAGTCCATATCGCAAAGTTACATTTGAGCCATGATTCGTAAATGGATGCTTCTAGCGACGCTCTGGTTCCCTTTTCGTTTGCTGGCCGTAGACAGTCTGTATATTCCCGAAAACAAAATCACAGAAGAAATCCCCTATTCCCTAGAGGAGTTATTCTCCTCTATTCATAAGACGCCAGCCTTTATCGCGCGCTACCATCAAATTCGGACCCTGCCTAATCTTCGGAAACCTCTGGAATCTTCAGGTGAATTTGCCTATGACGCTCATGTTGGAGTAGAAATCCGGCAGCAGACGCCCGTTCACAGTACGACACGGATTCAGGCCAATCAAATCACCCTAACCGACGCTAACGGAGCCTCACAAGAAATCAGTACAAACAGTTCTCCGCAAATTCAGGGCTGGGCCCAAATGATTTCCTGGATTTTTTCTGGAAACATCGAACCTCTACGTCAGCAATTCTCACTTTGGTATGATGCGGGCGAAGGGCATCAAATTGTTGGCCTTGAGCCAAACTCCCTAATCACTCGACAATATGTGCAACGCATTACCCTAGATTTTTCGCGCAAGGGACTAGTTCGCATGGAACTCCAAGAATCAAGTCACTCTTACACCGTCTGGTTGTTTTCACAACACACACGCGTTCCGGCAGGGCTGGCCATTCCTCAATAGCTTCAATTCATGGATGTAATTTTCTGGAAACTATATTGCCCTTATGCAAAGAGTGCTTCTAATTCTGGTTACTTTTCTTTCTGTATCCATTCCGGCATCCACCATTTCCATCGGACAATCGCTGGACGTGAATCTAACAAAAGGCTTCTATCCTTCTTCATATAAAGGCGCTCAGGAGCTGCTCGACGAAGGGATAATGAAGATGTACTGGCGCCACGGCTATGGCGCGGGTTTGTGGGAACAGTATCGACTCGATAACGGGCTTTCCGCAGAGATCAATCTTAGCTGGAACAAGCTGATGGTCAAAGAGTCCTTCAATGAATCTGATCTGTATATAAATCGATATGCGCTGCATTCTCTGGATGCGTTTTTATCCGCTGGATATGTATTGCAGCCGGCTCCGAATCTTCAATTATTGGCCTTTGCGGGTCTGGGCTATGTCCATGGCTGGGATGAATATATGGAATTATCCTTTTATGATATTGAGGATTCCTTAGGAAATGGGAAAGTCGCCCAATACTGGTACGATTTCGACTATCACTACGACGCCGTTACCGTCAAAGGACAAATCGGCGTGGATTACCAAAACATGGGTATCCGATTTTCTTATGTGCGGGAATTGAATCGGCTTCACGAAGAAAACTTTCAAAACCTGCCCTGGATCCATCGCTTTGAGCTTGCCATTACGGCACGCCTGTTTCAGTGGAAATCAGCGGGCCAGAAGGGGACATAAATGTCTAAAGAAATTGCCAGCGTCCTCGGCGAAATGTCGATTCACGAAAGGGAAAACGACATCTATTGTCGAACGCTAGTGATGGCTGCAAATGATTTAATTGGTTATGAGTCCAGTTGGCAGAAACTAGCCCTCTTTCAGCATTTTAATTTACCAACCCGCCTGCTGGATTGGTCTTCATCTCTAATTACCGCCATTATGTTCGCCATAGCTCCATGCTTGGAATGTCGCGTGCACTGCGCACAGAAAAATAAATGCGACCGCAAAGAGTATAATCCTCGCATCTTGATGTTGGATCCCCAGAAAATGCATGCAGCCCTTCACAAAGACTCCCCAATCGGAAATTTGGTAGCGGTCACCATTGGAGTGGACGACAAGAAACTCCAGGACTACGCGGAAGTCTTTATCACAAGGGAACAGGCCTGGGATTTGAAAGGAGGTCCCATCTTTCTAGAGGTTCCCTGGAGGAATGCTCGCATCCGAGCTCAAAAAGGATACTTCACCTTCCATCCCGACGACCGCCTGTCTTTTGATGATATTATCGGACATGAAGATTGGTTAACAGAAATTATCATCGAAAAAAAATTGCTGCATAAGCTGCGAGACGAAATCATCGCCACAGGCTCTACCGAGTACGACCTCTATCCCGACATTATGCACTTAGCCAAATACTTCGCTCGCGCCCATAGAAAGAAAGAAGCGCAATAATGCCCAATAAACCTAACGACCACAGTTGACCGGGCCGATTCTATCCCTCCTGATATGCCAGTTACGCTTTAACTGTTACTGGCACATATACACCATTAGATTTGTATCCGGTTATCTATCAAAAGGGCTGAGCGGTTAAGTCCATTTATACACTCGGGCAGAACCCGATACACGAATCGGACACGCTTCGTGTACAACTCGGCAGTTAGAAGAAAAAGCCACCGGAATAGTCCTAGAATACAACCACACGTCACGTAAGCAAATCTGACATTTGCGCGTCCAGTTCATTCGTCTCTTTTGTTTTTCATGCGGAGGGAGAAACGCACTGCACAACGTATCTGCATTGAGGCTACGCGAGGCGTTTTTTGAACCACAGAGACTCCGAGGATCCATTTTTGGGGCCGGATGTAAAAAGATGTAGAACGCCCAGGCTATTCTTGCACTGTATCGCCAGTGAGACCTTTCAGGAAAACGATATGGTCAGAAATCCGAAAAATTAAAACTCCCTACCAGCTGGATGTTCCCAAAAGTCACATCAGTTCCTGACTTGAGGATGGAACGAAATCCAGGTGCATAACGCAAACTGAGCTGCAATTGATCAGACAGTTCATAATTTGCTCCGATCACCATCCCAACGTCCAGGCTGGCAAAACCAGGGTCTTCATCGGTATACGTCTTTTTACCCTGATAGGTGCTATGATACGTTTCCCCGGGGCTAGTGGATTCTGTGATGTAGGCCTCAAAAGAGTGATAAACCATATAAGAAACACTGGGCCCGGCCAGAATCGAAAAATCCTTGGTGATTCCATATCCCAACAGGATAGGAATTTCCACATATCCGGCACTGATCTCCCAACGCCGATACCCGTCTAGGACAGTCTCTCCAGAATCCAGATAGGACTCGATTGTGGAGAGATTATCCTCGTAATCGTAATAGGTTTCGCTTGCAGGAAGGGTTTTCTCATATTCGGCTCCCTTCATGACATACATCGCTTCTACACGCAAAAAAAGATCCAAAGTCAATTCCACTTTGGCATAGAGACCCGCCATGACACCGAAGGAACCC
>DATIQS010000486.1:0-11239 GCA_035470605.1 Fibrobacteraceae bacterium | reverse complement strand
TGGTCGGCATCGCCTGATATCCGGTTCTTGTTCATCGGCCCGCAAGCGCAATCCACCCTTCCTCCCCACGGTTCGTTACCTCTCCGCAGTTGGGTTTCATTTCGTTCGCTGTGGTCAGCTCACGAGAGGACTTGCACCTCCAAGACTGCGCCCGTGACGGGCGCACCACAAAAAAGGCCCCGTAATGAACGAGGCCCCTTCAATACAAGCATTGGTGATGGTTTTATTTCTCTACCTTCAGAAGGATCAATTTCTTGTTGATGTTGATCTTACTGATTTTGGCGGACTTCACCTGACGACGAATAAAGCGTTCAATCTTGGAGGATTTGTCGAACTCATCCGGCTTGGCCCAAAGGATATAATCCATAGTTTTGTCCGTAACGATGTTTTCCTTCGTTTTGAAGTTATCATCAAGGACTCCGGCGATATCATCCTGCACATCCTGAATCGCATCTTTGGGGACACTCGCATCCATTTTGAAAATCACCTTGTACTGCACACCCTTCTTCAGGTCCTCAGTCCAATAGTTGGTAATACGCTGCAGAACGCGATCAATCGCATCAGAGACCGCTTCCTCCACCAGAGGTTCCATGTTTGCACCGGGACGAGGCTTGGAATAGCCAGTCTCTGTACCTAACAGGCGGCCCGTTGTGGTTTCATAAGCTTTTACCACCACGGATGCCTTGGCGTTCTCGATTTTACCGGAAAAGACGATATACACGTCAGAGCCCAAGGTCAAGGCCAACTGATAGGCGGGATCCTGATCCTGATCCGCCAATTGCCCCTGCATCTCGGTCATCTGCGCCAACTGGTCCTGTGCCCGTGGAACAATCACATCGTATTGCTTGGCGGTTAGACGACTCTCGATAACACCGGCAGCATGACGAGCCAGGTTATTTGTATCAAAGACCTTGATGGGAGAATCACCGGTCTTAACTTCTGGAATAACCATAATGGTGGGATTTCCCAGAGCATCTCGCAGATCACTGGTTGCTTTAATCACACCTTTGGCAGACAAATCAGCCTGAATAGCACCCTTATTCACACGGACAGCCTTGGTACGTTTGATTCCATCGGGGGTTTTCATCTGGGCATTCACTTTCTGAGCTTCCCAAGTGATGTACTTGTGGATATTCTTCATATCATAAAAAGCCTCTGCCTGGCTAGCAAAGGCATTTTTCGCCTCAGGGGTATTCAGCAAAGGATCGGTTCCGCCTTCCAATACAAACCAGACTGCGGCGCGCAAAAGATCATCATTAACACTCCGATCATCCGCACCAATACCAGTGGCCTTAATAGTCACCTCACTGGCCGAATAGGCTTCTTTAAAAGACGCCTCGTGAGATTTAGGCTGGTTGCCGGCCCATACAAGCCCAACAACCATAGCCAAAAGAATGATGGTGCTTTTCTTCATGAAAGGACTCCTGAAAGAAGGTTTTTTCTAGTTATAGTAAAATCTCCTTCCTCTGAACAGGGAAAAACAAGTTCATTCAGGTGCTGGAAGCCCCACCACACAGCTCACAAAGTCCCATCAAGGTGAATTCATGAGACTCCACCCGGAACCCCCGGGGAAGTTCCACCAAGTGCTCTACAGGGCAAGGGATCGTCAAATCAAACGCCCTCTGGCACACCCGGCAAAAAAAATGATGATGATGTTCCGGGCGCCCTTCCACGTTTTCATAGCGAATATCTCCAGACGGCATCCGAAACGTCCGAACGGAGCCCTGCCGAACAAAAGAGGCGATCAGACGATACACCGTTGCAATACCCAAGCCAGGGACCCGTTTTTGGGCCGCCGCATGAATTTCAAGGACGCTCATCGGTCCTGGAGCTTCGCATAAGACTTCCATAATCCCCGATTTTTGACGGGTCGTACGTTTTACTGGAGTTGCAGCGCTCTTCATGGCTGACCAGTCAAACGCGATATATCATCCTGAATGGCATGTTCATAAGCTTGCGAATCGTTGGTATCAAGGCCCTCCATCATATTGCGCAAACGAATCACGCGGACCCCTGTTTCACGCGCGACAGCCGCAGCTAAATCAGGGGTTTCATTTTCACCCAGCATCAGTAGGGAAACCTTCTGCGCCTTAATTTTGGAAATCAATTCGGCGATTTGCTTGGCACTGGGGGTCACATCCTCTTGTTCTTCTCCGAAGGTCGCCACCATATTCATCCCCAATTCCCTGGCCAAATAGTTGTAGGCACCATGAAAAGAGACCACAGGGAGCCCCCGCAGAGAGGCATTCCCATTATGCACGGTATTCCAAAAATCACTGAGCTGTTTCTGTACAGCCTCTCCATTGGCGTTGTATGCAGTCGCATGAAGGGTGTCATATTGAGCCAGGGCCTTGGTAAGGTTGCTTGCCATACAATCGATATTCTTGCTTCCGAACCACGCATGGGGGTCTGTTCCTCCGTCAGTCGCAGGCATGTCTGCGCAGTTATCGCCTACGCGAACCACTGGGATCTGGGGACATTGCCGCATAGCCTGATCCAAAAAAGGCTCAAAATTCACACCATTTGCCACCACCAAACTTGCAGAACAGAGATTGCGCATCTCCTCCGTGCTGATTTGGTGCTCGTGTAGGCATTTTCCATGGGTTTGGAAAGCCAAAGAAACCTTCAAGCCAGCCACATCATGGCCAATACGGCGCACCAAATTTTCCAACACAGGCGTGGTCGTCACAACACCCACGGGTTTCACAACAGATGTGGATTTGGGTGTCGGTGTTTTAGAATTTCCACAAGCCATCAGGGCCAGGGCAACACTTACAGGGACAAAGAACCGAGTGATTCTCATGGGATATCTCCTTATTGATGAACTAAACAGGCATGGAATCCATCCACCAGGGAATCCCGGTCCAGATCCTTGCCAATAAACACGATACGATTGCTGCGATTTTCCCCCTCGCGCCAGGGCCGATCTACATTGGTTTCCAAAACCGTGTGTACGCCATGGAACACGATTCGATTCGGGGTGTCCCGTGTATACAACACGCCTTTATAACGGAAGAGTTTCTGCGCCTGATTGCGCAGGACATTTTCAAGCCACAGTTCTACGTGATTCAAATCAACGGCATTGGATTCTTCAATTCCGACCGACATGATGTCATGATGATGATGTTCGTGATGGGGATGTTCATGCGGGTGCACCTGATGCGCATCCCCACAAACCGGAACAAAGCGCCGAAAAACGGGTTCAATCCCCTGAGGCCGGCCAAGATCATAGGCTCGTAAATTCAAAACCTTATCCAGATCAATCTGGCCACGCTCCACCCACACCACATCTGCCACGGAATTCATATCTCGAAGCATCTGCTCCAACGATTCCTTTTGTCCTTTTTCTAACAAATCCGCTTTGGAAACCAGCAAAACATCGGCAAAGGCCACTTGCTTGACCGCCTCCGCGAATTCACAACTCTGCTGCGGAAAATGACGAGCATCCACAAGCGTCAAAGTCGCATCAAAAAAAATTCGATCATCGAATTCCGGGACATTCAGAAAGGACTGGGCCATAGGGACAGGATCTGCAATTCCCGTAGTTTCAATAAATACACGGGCAGGCGGCGTCGGCGAATCCAAAAAAGCCTGTAGAGCTTTAACCAAATCCCCACGCACCGAACAACAAATGCAGCCGTTGGAGAGCTCCACCACCTCCTCTTTGGAGATTTGCACCAATTCGCCATCAATGCCAATCTCCCCGAACTCATTCTCGATGACAGCGACTCGCTCCCTAGGCAATTGGGAAAGAATGTGATTCAGCAAAGTGGTTTTCCCAGCGCCCAGGAACCCCGTAATCAGGGTAACAGGAATAGGGGATCTTTTTTTCTTCATGGTGAGGAAGCCTTTATTGAGAAATAGTTATCAATAATAAGAAAAACAACAGAAACTGGCCTATTGTAATGGTGAAATAGCCTGTAAATGAGCCTCCAAAACGGATTTTAGAGAACTGGACAAAGACCTTATCATCCGCTTTACCGTATTATTGCCTTTGCTCCAAAAACGATCGGCCTCCCAAATAGTCGAACAAAACACCATCTGCCACTTGATCGTGGATGGCGTTGGGTTGGGGTTTCCCCTAGAATTCAGATTAGGCTTGCTGTGGATTCCCGCAGTTTGGAAGCAAAACGGTGTTGTGATAATGCATGTATAGCGTCAGATGCAGCAAAAGACGATTTGTCCTCTTCGTCGTACACGACGTTCGTCGGAATAAGCGATTCACATTGGCGCGAAGCATCGCGAAGGTGTGGTTCACCGAAAAAAGAGGATCGAACCCGAGCTTCTTCAATTCGCCCTGGCCCGTGACGCAGCCTTTTGCACCCTGGATATGCTGAACCTTGAACTTGGTTCCTAACTCGAGCACGTGCCGCGAGTGTGTTCCATGGTCTCAAGCTCATCGAACTGAAGGTTTGAAACAAGGGGGATTTTGTTCAGGAATCGTTCTTTTTTTTGCGCGCAGACGAAAGCCATGAAGCGCAATTTGCGCTCGACCGTCACTCAGGGCGTGCAGAGGAGAAGGCTCGTTCGTCGCAAAGAGACACCTGAACAGAGGAGGGCGTAAACCTGATGATTGAGGCGGCATCGTTTTTGTCCAAACGCCGATGTCCCCGAGGCATCAGAAAATCGCCGCCCGCAGTCCTTACAGACATATCGCTGGATGTTTCGTCCATCGGAGGGTCGATGGTAGGAGCCCGACTTGGAGTCGTGGGTCGAATGGCAGGCCGGATTTGGGCAGCAGCGTTTCATACCTATTCTTGACGAACGAAACGCCAAACGAGAATCAGTCACAAAGACATCACACCATCAGACGGGAGGCAATTGCGACAACCCAGGAACGAGGGAGCACACCAGCGGCGATGGACGCCAAACGATTTAAGAATCCTGGCACGACAACAGGAGTTCCGCGATGGATTTGCAACAATGCACACTGGGCCACCTGACGAGGGGGCATGGCTGTAATACGATGCATAGCCCGAACCCGGGTCGTTCCAGCCACGGTATGAAATGCAGTGGTTGTGTTTCCAGGACATAGCGCAAGAACGCGGACTCCCAGGGAGCGCAATTCCGAGTCCAACGCCTGGGTGTAAGACAATACAAAAGCCTTACTCGCACCATAAACCGCCATACGCGGCGTAGGCTGGAAAGCCACCAAAGATGCCACATTCAAAATGGTCCCTCCCCCATTCCGTAACATGTGCTCCGCAGCCATCTTCGTCAGTCTCATCAAGGCGAGGACATTGAGATCCACCATAGCCAGCTCGCGATTCAAGGGAACATTTGACAAGGAACCAAAAGCCCCAAAACCCGCATCGTTCACCCATAGATCAGGCGAAAGCCCTCGCGTTTGCAAACTCGCCCATAACTGAGCAGCAGCATCCTGAGGTTCCAGATCCCAAGGGAAAATTTCCACCCGGCACTGCCCCGTAATTACATTCGCCAATTTTTGCAGCAAGTCCGTACGACGAGCAACCAAAACCAGAGTGCCACATTCCCCAGCAAGCAATGTGACCAACTCCTTACCGATTCCACTCGAGGCGCCAGTCACCACCGCACAGGAATACCTTGGAGCATCCATAAGATTTTCCTTTGGAAAATTATTTTCCCAGGATCGTTTTCACCAAGGCATCTCCCATCCCCGAAGTCCCTACCTTTGTAGCGCCTTCAGCCCAAATATCACCGGTACGAATTCCTTGGTTAATCACCGACTCTACAGCCTTTTCAACATCCAATGCTGCCGCTTCCTCCTGGAAGGTGTAACGCAGCATCAGGGCCACAGAAAGAATTTGCGCGATGGGGTTGGCAATTCCCTTGCCGGCAATATCTGGAGCTGATCCTCCGGCAGGCTCATACAGACCAAAGGCACCTTCTGCGATGGATGCAGAGGGTAGAAGTCCCATGGAACCCGTGAGCATAGCGCACTCGTCGGAAAGAATATCGCCAAACATATTGCCACACAAAAGAACATCAAATTCGCGAGGGCGACGCAACACCTGCATGGAGGCATTATCGACATAGATATGCTCCAAAGAAATATCGGGATAGTCCTTGGATACCTCCTTGACCACATCGCGCCATAACACCATGGTAGTAAGCACATTGGCCTTGTCCACAGAAAAGACCTTGTGACGTCGTTTGCGAGCAGCCTCAAAGGCAAAACGAGCAATACGTTCGATTTCGTAACGGCTGTAGACCATAGTGTCGAAAGCCCGTTCCTCAGGTCCAGAGCCCTCACGACCCTTGGGCTGACCAAAGTAAATATCCCCCGTCAATTCGCGCACACAAAGGATGTCAAAACCATCGCCAACAATATCCGAACGCAAGGGACATGCGGAGGCTAATGCGGGAAACACCCGCGCAGGGCGCAGGTTGCAGAAAAGTTTAAAATGCTTACGCAGAGGAAGCAAGGCCCCGCGCTCCGGCTGAATCTGAGGGGGCAATTTTTCCCATTTGGGTCCACCCACGGATCCGAAAAGGATAGCGTCGGACGCTTCGCACAGTTTCAATGTGGATTCGGGCAGCGGATGCCCGTGCCGATCAATAGCCGCCCCTCCCACATCCGCATGTTCCAGATTCAGAGAAAGCGCATATTTCTGCGCCACGGCCTCCAGAACACGGACCGCCTCTTGCATTACCTCGGGGCCAATTCCGTCCCCAGGCAAGACCGCTATTTTGCAATTTTTTCCCATTTTAAAACCTCACGGAAAGCCCAAAGATAGCTTTGTCGAAACAATCAACCCGCTTTCTGGATGCGTGCGCAATAAATAGGACCACATCCCGCACAAGTGTCAGGCAGAATCATCACCCCATGCTCTGTGCGCTCCCCCAAAACAGGTTCAATGGACAAAGGTTGATAAAGTCCTTTGCGTTTCTTAGCAAGCTTTTCCATCACCCCGTCGTTTTCCTGAGGGCCCAAAGCGCAGGTGGAATACACAAGGATTCCACCTGGACGCAAAGCGTCCAGACCCGCCGCCAGCATAGCGAACTGTTGAACAGCTAGGCGTCGGCTGCGCCCAGGCGACCATTCTGCCAAATGTTTCGGCGAACCCAACACATGTCGTTCGGAAGAACAGGGGGCATCTAAAAGAATTCGATCATAATTTTCTGGTTCATACAGTCCCCAACGGGCCGCATCATGTCCCGTCACCTGAACGATAGTTCTCCACTCCAAAGGCAGACTTTCCTCGAGCACTTTGCGTAAACGAGCGCGCCGATCGGCAGAACGATCATTACTCACCAGACGCCCCTGCCCCACCAGTCCCGCACCCAGCACAAGGCTTTTGCCTCCTGGGGCAGCACACATATCCAACACGTGAAGACCTGGTTCAACAGGCAGTTGACTTGCGGCAAAAAAACTCGCTTCGTCCAGGAAATACTCTCTGGCGGAGCCGTAAAGCAAACGCCTCTGACGAACAGGTTTCCGCAAGGCATCCCGTAATGAGGCCCAACGGGTCCCAAACAGTCCAGCGTAGTGACGTTCAAAAGATTCTACGGACATTCGATCAAAAAGGGGAATTGACCTACCAGGATTCGAACCTAGACAAACAGAGTCAGAATCTGTTGTGCTACCATTACACTATAGGTCAGTGAGAAAGCCTCTGGAAATTCGCGGCGAAATCTAGAAAAGCCCGTGCAACGGTCAAGGGACCTCAACGGAGTTTGCGACGCTGGAGGCGAAGAAAATTTGCCCGTTTAAAGTCGTTCCGATGTTCCAAACAGAAGCGTGGATATAAAAACTGTTTGGGAAATACTTTGACGGTAAAATGGTTTTGGCAACCTTCCAGACAACATTGGAAGGTTATTTCCACAACATCCGTATAAGCATGCCGAAACAGCATATTCTTGGATTCGATGCTATCGAATTCCTTTTTCTGCTTTTGGCGCTGTTTGATGTCGCGATGCAGCTCGCAATATTTGGCAATAGGATGTCCCCAGAATTCCCGGCCACAACCGGGCTCCTGGCAAACCTTCAGCTTGATGCGTTTCTTTTTTTTATACTTCGGTAACTGCACAATACCCCATCAGAATGGCTCGCAATATTAGGAAAATCGGATTGATTTCGCAAGGGATAGTCGTCAAGCGATTTGATTTTTCTCTCATAACCCTTTGAAAACAAAGGAAATATAAAGTATCTTTGCGATATGTTGGCGATGATCAAACGACCCCTGCCATTGGTTTTTTCCCTTTGTGCCTTTTTTCTGGCCGTTTCAGGCTGGTCCCAGGATAATCCTCGAGGAGAGTTCTATCTCAAAGAACAGGTGAAGGGGTTCATTTCCCTCAAAATGAACTACGAACGCTTTTCCAGCAACGCGATTAATGGCGTAAATGACCTAGCGTTCAATGACGACTGGGGTTGGGCCTACGCAGTGGATTCCAATTATAATGAAGTCTCCATGAACTCAGACGATGCCGAGGACACTCTCATGAGCTCCGACGCGAGTTCTCTAGACCGCTACAAGCGCTTTGGCCCCAACATCCCTGGATTTGGCGTCGACTTCGGCGCACAATACCACCAATTTAACACTTGGATCTCCGCCTTTTTCATCCCGGTCCAGGAATCCAAAGCTCCAGTATCTGATCGTCGGGATGTCCAATGGTACCGTTATGGCTTTGACTGGATGTTCGGCTGGATGCTTGCCCCCGAGAATTCCTTTGTCAATATTATTCCTTCCGTGGGTGCGGGAATTAGCTTGCTGAAAATGCGCTTTGCGGCCAATTACAATATCCTTTATCCCTATGCAGAAGATGACGAAATGGTGGTTTATACCATGGGCAATCGTTACTATTCCGCCTTTGGGAAAAGCGCCACAGCCCAGGTGGAACTACGTTTTAACCTCGCTGCAGGGATTTCCGTCGGAGCCTTCGCGGGAGGACGCTACACCTGGTATGATCACATGGTCTTCGAGACCGAATCGGAAGAATATTTCGCCCCGTATACCGAACTTTCCGGCAATTCCTGGTTCATTGGTGGTAAAATCACGTACACCATGAAATCCATCGCCGAAAAGAAAAAACGCGAAAAACTATAACCGAGTTTTCTTTTCACCTTGACCGTTCTGCTCAAGGCCTAGCGAATCCAAAAGATGATGAACCTGCGTCCACTCTGCGCGATTCTGCTCCTTGCCCCTTCTTGGGTTTGGTGCTCTGAGGGCGGGGGGAATGTAACCTCCGCCGTTGGACTTAGCATTATCGCAGCTACACTCATGGGGTGGTTTGCATACAAACTCCACCAACCATTACTACTCGCCTATATTGCCGCTGGAGCGCTGATCGGTCCTCGCATGGGATTGGGACTAGTCTCTTCAGATGCAGATATCGCCATGATTTCCGAAATCGGGCTGGTCTTGCTGCTGTTTCTTATCGGTTTGGAACTAGATCTGAAAAAAATTCGCGCCTCTGGAAAGACGTTGTTGCTGGCGGGATTGCTGCAGTTCCCCTTATGCGTTTTCGTTGGACTTCCCATTCTGGCGCTGCTCGGCTTTTCTTGGACCGGAGAACATTACGACCGACTTTATCTAGCCGTCGCAGTCGCCTTATCCAGTACCGCGATTGTGGTGAAACTTTTATACGGGAAATTTGAGCTCGATACATTAGCCGGGCGTATCACCCTCGGCGTCCTGGTGTTCCAGGATATCTGGGCTATTTTCATGCTGGGGATCCAACCGAACCTGTCCCATCCCGAGGTGTGGGGCATTTTGTTGAGCTTTGCCAAAGGTTTATTGCTAGTGGGCGTGAGTTTCGCTCTGAGTCGTTTTGCTTTGGGAGCCTTATTTCGCTCCATCGCGAAGCAGCCTGAATTGGTATTGATCGCCTCCCTGGGCTGGTGCTTTCTGGTCTGCTTTTTCGCGCACCGTCTGGGCTTGGGCCTGGAGATGGGCGCCCTGATCGCCGGAGTTGCAATTTCCACTTTTCCATACAACCTTGATGTATTTGCCAAGATCATCAACATCCGCGATTTTTTTGTGACCCTATTTTTTGTGGGTCTAGGGATGAAAATGCCGAATCCTTGGACAGACCTTTCTCTGTTGGAAACTGCGGCTTGGATCGCCCTTTTCGTGATTGTATCCCGTCTGCTGGTGCTCTTTCCTCTTCTCAAGCTGTTGGGAAATGGCAACCGCGTTTCCCTGCTTGTCCCCATCAATCTCTCCCAAATTTCGGAGTTTTCCCTGGTAATCGTGTCCTTAGGCCTCTCTCTCGGACATGTGCGCACAGAAACGCTGTCTGTAGTGATTTACGCGTTTGTATTGACATCAGTCGCCAGTTCCTACATGATCCAATTCAGTCATCCTCTGCAAGCCTGGATGAACAAGGCCCTGAACAAAATTGGTCTAGGGGATCAACGCATTTCCAATGAAATTTTTGCGGAAGAGGAACCCGCTGATGTAGTTCTCCTGGGGTGTCACCGAACCACCTCGGCCCTGATAGCGGACTGGGAACAGGATCGAGAGAACGGAAACACGGAAGCACAGATCTGGATTTCTGGCATGGTCGTGGTAGATTTCAATCCGGCGATGTTACGCCAATTGCGCGCCCATGGGATCCGAGCGGTCTATGGGGATATCTCCTACCCGGAGACCCTGCATCAAGCGGGAATCCTTTCCACAAAAATCGTGGTGATCACCTTGCCGGATAGCCTATTGAAAGGGACGACGAATTTGCGTCTTTTGCAACAGTTAAAAAACCTGTGTCCAGACGCGCAGGTCATCTGTACCGCAGAAAGTCATTCCCAGGCCATGGTGCTGTACCAGGATGGCGCGAATTTCGTATTGCAGCCAAGACGCCTTGAGGCTCTACGCCTTGGTGAAATCCTAGCCGGAATTCGTAACGGTCAAAACGGCCAATTACGCGAGCTCGAGGCTGCCCAAGAAGAACTGCGGCAGGAAATTTTGAGCTAAGTTTATGATCATGCTTGACTGGGAAACCCTGCTTTCCGCTACGCGATTCAGCCACCCGGGTTCACCGGACCCAAATCGGTCCGAGTTTCACAAGGACTACGATCGGGTGGTGTTTAGCACTGCATTCCGCAGACTGGGTCGCAAAACCCAGGTGCACCCCTTTTCTGTCAACGACCACGTTCACAGCCGCTTAACCCATTCCATCGAAGTTTCCAGCGTTGGCCGATCCCTAGCGATCTCCGTTTTCAATCGGATCCGGGACGCCCTGCCTCCTCACCTGAACGAACACCATTTCGGAACCATTGTGCAGAGCGCCTGCCTGGCGCATGATATCGGAAACCCTC
>DATIQS010000485.1:0-5371 GCA_035470605.1 Fibrobacteraceae bacterium | reverse complement strand
GATGAAATCAAGGTGAAGACGAAAAAAGCTCCGACTAAGGTTTCTTCTTCTAAGAAGGTAGATATCTCCGCTACGGGTGCTGAATCCGAAGTCAAAGCCTGATTTGCACAGAGTTTAAAAGGCTGTCCTCAATTTGGGGATAGCTTTTTTTGTGATGCGCTAGGCTTTGGCGCCTCGCCACGAACTGAACGCAGAAATTACGTATAGAGTTCTTCTTCTCCTTCGTGTGAATTTTGACCCAGTTTCAGGAAAAAAGTCGCTCAGATAGGTGATTATTCCGTAATCCACGCCAGGGTCTTTTCGACCACGTCGGCGAGAGACACCAGTTCGAAGTCCTTCTGGCTACGGAGCTTCCATTCCACCTTGCTTTCCGCGAGACCTTTGGCTCCCACACCGATGCGCAGAGGAATGCCCCATAGGTCAGCGTCCTTGAACTTGACGCCTGGGCGTTCTGGGCGGTCATCGTAGAGTGCGTCCACGCCGGAGGCTACCAGGTCGTTGTAGAGTTTCTCAGCGGCCTGCGTCACCACGGCGTCCTTAGAGAGCGAGACCACCAATGCCTGAAAGGGTGCGACGGACTTGGGCCAGATGGGGCCCCAGTCGTCGTGATGCGCTTCGATGATTGAGGCCATGAGACGGCCCACCCCAATGCCGTAGCACCCCATGATGGCGGGCTGTTGCTTGGATGACTCGTCGAGGAATTTGCAGTTCATGGATTCGGAGAATTTGATGCCGAGCTTGAAGATGTTGCCGAGCTCGATGCCGCGGGTGCTGGTCAGTTCGGCACCACAGTTGGGACACGTGCAACCGTTGTCCGCCTGGGCGATGTCCGCCACCTCGTATCCGGGTGCAAAGTCGCGGGCCGGGACGCAATGCCGGAAATGGAAGCCTTCCTCGTTAGCGCCCACCACGACGTCCTTCGCCGTCGCCAGTCCTTCGTCCACGATCACGCGCGTGTCTTTGCAACCGATGGGCGAGGCGAAACCGGGCACCATGCCGCATTTGCGGATCAGCGCCTCGTCGGCCGGAACCAGCACTTTGGCTTTGAGCAGGTTGCGCAGCTTGACTTCGGAGACCTCCAGGTTGCCGGGGACCATGGCGGTGACCAGCTTGCCGTCCATGTCGAGGAACACGCACTTGGCGGTGGCTTCGGGGAAGACCTGCAGGAAGGAGCTGACCTCTTCGATGCTTTGCTGGGTGGGCGTGGCGACCTTTTCCAAGACAGCGTCGGAGCCCAGATGGGGCTTGCGCGCGAATTTGGCGATCTCGCGGTTGGCCTGCAGGCCGCATTTTTTGCAAAGGATCAGGTAGTCTTCGCCGTTGGGGGTATCGAGCATGAATTCGTGCGCGATTTTTCCGCCCATGATGCCGGTGTCGGATTGCACCACCACGGGCTCAATGCCTACCGCGTGGAAGATGCGTACATAGGCGTCGTACACGCGCTGGTAGTAAGCATCCAGGTCGGCTTGGGTGGAATGGAAACTGTAGGCGTCCTTCATGACAAACTCGCGGACACGGATCAGACCCCCACGGGCACGGGCCTCGTCGCGGTACTTGAGCTTAAACTGGTAAAGCATAAAGGGCAATTGGCGGTACGAATTCAGCACGTAGCGCACCAGATCCGTCATCGCCTCCTCATGCGTCATGGCGAGTACCATAGGATGTCCAGTACGATCCTTAAAGCGCAACAATTCCTCGCCGATGGCCTGGTAGCGACCAGACTCCGACCACAGTTCGGAGGTCTGCACCAATGGCAGGTCCACCTCCAGGCCTCCCAGAGAACTCATCTCCATGCGAATGACATCCTCAATCTTTCGCAACACGCGTAAGCCAAGCGGTAAAATGGAGTAAACGCCCGTAGAGGTGGGCTTGATAAAGCCTCCGCGCATTAGAAATACGTGGGAAGGCAGGGTGGCGTCGGAGGGCGCTTCGCGCAGGGTGGTAAAAAAGAATTGGGATACTTTCATGCCCAGAATTTAGCCATTTTGGGATTGAGCCGCCCTTTTGCGATTTGCTATTTTCCCGCCATGGACGCATCGGAACCCAAATTGGAATTGATCAGTACCATCCGCGAGGTGTTCGGCTACATCGCGCGATTTAAAGGACAATTGTTTATCCTCAAAATTGAGGACGTTCTGCTGGATCATCCTTTGTTTCCCGTGCTCATTCGGGATATCGCTCAATTACAGAAGATTGGTATCCGGGTGCTCATCGTGCCGGGTACGCGGCGTTCCATCGATCAAAAACTAGCTACATACGGGGTGGATTCGGAATTTCACCAAAGCATCCGTCTTACCTCAAAAAAAGCGATGCCTATTGTGGAACTGGCCTCTATTGGCGTTGCAGAAACCCTGCTCAGCTATTTGACGGCTAACGGTTGTAAGGGCGTTCAGGGGAACTGGATACAGGCGCGTTCGTTGGGAATTGTCGATGGGGTGGACTACCAGAGCACAGGTCGGATCGAACGCATCCATACCGATATTTTGCAACACTTGCTTGACGATGGTTTTATTCCCATTGTTCCCCCTATCGGCTGGAACAAGCTGGGGCATCCGTACAACGTCAGCTCCACTGAACTCGCCACCGCCTTGTGCTCCAATCTTCAGGTGGGCAAGCTTTTCTTCATCGGTCTGGAGGAAGGTATTCGTGCCGATGGATTGTCGCGCGGTGAATTGACACAGAATTTGGAACTCAATGCCTGGGGCATTATCTCTGCCTTAGATGTGCATCAAGCACAAGAATTATTGAATTTGAATCAGGACAAGTTACCCTTTGCCCTACAGGATTATCTCAATAACGCCATTCAAGCCTGCGCCTGTGGCGCGAAACGTGTGCATTTGGTCAGTGGTTTAACGCAAGGCGCAATTTTGCATGAGGTCTTTTCGAGCCGTGGCGATGGCACCATGGTTTATACCAACCAGTACTCCTCCATACAACCCGCGACTACGGATGATGTACCCGATATTCTGCGCATTATGCAGGACTACATCGAGAAGGGCTTTCTTATTCCGCGCACGGCCCAGGATATCACCGACCATATTGACGAGTATGTCGTTTATGTGGTGGACAACACCATTTTGGGTTGCGGCGCGTTGATCAATTGGGGCGACGGCTTTGGAGAGATCGCCGCCATTGCGGTAGATGCGAACTACCGTCTTTCCGGGGTTGGGGAAGTGATCGTGCGCTCCTTATTGGTTCAGGCTCCTGTTCGTGGATTCCAACATGTCTTTCTCCTCACAACTCAGGCGACGGACTGGTTCTACACGCTCGGTTTCCGCGACGGTCAGTTGGATGAGCTCCCGACCGCCAAACGCGAAAAATATGATCACAAGCGCAATTCCCGCATTCTGATTTTGCGGAAATAATAGGGCCATGCGCTCTTTTGCATTTCCCTTGCATAAAATCATTCTTGCTTGAGCGTTCTGTCCTGCCAAAACAAGGCTGAGGCGGACCCCGAAATTCGGACACGTAGCCTAGTTAGATTTTAAGCCATTTATACCCCTTTCCCCAATCCCAAAAGAGAAAGGCAATGGTAGACAAGAGAAGAACACTCAGCCCGGAATTCAAAGCCAAAGAGGCTCTTAGGCTGTCCGGGGGGAAAAGGCCATCAACGAGATCGCCAAGGAGCATCAGGTGCATCCGGGGCAGATCACCCAGTGGAAGAAGGACCTGCTGGCTGGCGCGGTGGATCTATTCAGCGGCAAGGTCACTCAGAGGAAAGCCGAGGAGAGCACGAAGCTCTACCTCCAGCAGATAGGCGACCTCCATACGAAGCTGGAGTGGCTAAAAAAGATGCAACCATTCGGTCTCGGATAGGGTCTCAATGATCGAGCCAGAGAACAAGACGATCCCAGTGAAGGCGCCGTGCGACCTCGTCGCCGTCGTTGATTGGTACCGCCGTGAGGTCCTGTCATGGAGAAAGTCGAACACGCTAGATGCGGCATTCTGCGCCGAGGCGCTGAATAATGTTTTTGTGGAAAGGTTCTGGAGGAGCCTAAAGTACGAGAACATCGGAGAGAGTGAATCGGCTTAGGATTTAACTTATTATCCTAGGTTCCCTGTCCGATTTCTTGGGAGTCGCCTTAGCTTTTACAAGCGCCCTATTCTGAATCTGAACGCCCGCCTTTCTATATTTTGTTGTTAGATGGATTGTGTTGAAAACAAATTGAAAGTTGCCATTTCCTATATCCTTCGAGACGATAAGGATCAGGTGATCGAGGAAATCCCCCCCTCCCATCCCGTGGTTTATATCCATGGGTTGTCGGATTATGTTCCCCAAGGCCTGCAAAATTCACTGGATGGCGCAAAAGTCGGGGAATCCCGCAATGTCGCTTTACGCGTAGAAGACGCCTATGGCCCGTATCAAGATGAGCTTCTCATGGAAGTGCCTAAAGAGGAACTTCGCGACGTAGGGCAACTTTGGGTCGGCATGGAAATCGAAATGATTCAGGACGACCCTTTAAACATGGAGAACTGGAAGGCGCCGGATCATCCCGAAGACCTGTTTCGTGACGATGCCTCCGATGAACCTTCTTTGTTCATTATTCGCGAAATTCGTGAAAAAACAGTTGTTTTGGATGGAAATCATCCTTTGGCTGGAATGAACCTCACCTTTCAAGTCCGCATTGAGTCCGTGGAACGTCCAACCGTGCAAGAGATTGAGCAGGGCTATCCCGACCCGTCGGATTCCGATCCAGAATCCGACCAGGAATGGGATGGACTCGATTATGGCGAAGGCAGGCATTGGCGATAATGGTTTCTTTGAGTGAATTGAAAAAACAAGCGGGCTTCCAAGCGGCAGATCTGGTCCAAGATGGACAGCGTGTTGGGCTGGGGACAGGTTCTACGGCAGCCTTTATGGTGGAGCATCTGGCAGATCGCATCCACAAAGAGGGATTGCACATTGAGGCGGTCTCCACCTCGTGGTCTACAACCCTGCAATGTCGGCAATTGGGAATTCCCCTCGTGAACCTCTGCGACACATCCAGCCTAGACATCGCGATGGACGGCGCTGACGAAATTGATCCGCAACGCAATCTGATCAAGGGTCGCGGGGCGGCGCATTTGCTTGAAAAAATCGTCGCCGCCATGGCTCGTCATTATGTCATTATTGCCGACTCATCAAAACGCGTGGATCGATTAGGCGATAAATTCGCTGTGCCACTGGAAGTGCTTTCTGGAGCGCTTTCCCTCGTAACCGCCAAGGTTCAATCGCTGGGGGCGCAGATAACGGTGCGGCAAGGGTCCCCTGGGAAAGACGGTCCCGTCATCTCCGATTCCGGCAATTTGATCTTGGATGCCAAATTTCCAGGGATTTCCGATCCAGCCAAACTAGCGCTGGAACTCGACCAAATCCCAGGGTTGGTGGGAC
>DATIQS010000484.1:0-3752 GCA_035470605.1 Fibrobacteraceae bacterium | reverse complement strand
TCAACGATTGTAATATCGGGCACAGGAATGGTATCCATACCGCCACCGAAATAGAAGCCCAAGTTCGGTGGCTGGTTATAGGAATTCTGCTGCCACGAAATTGCATCTCTGTAATTCGGATCGTGCATCAAGGTGTACATTCTTTGGCTTGTGCTGTATGTCGTTGTGAAAACAACCATGCCCGTATTGTCCGAGCTTCTGTAGATGACCTCTTCACGCCAGTCACCTAGGATATCGGCCATGAGAACTGGATTTGATTTTGAACTGTTATTCGCCGAAACGCTGGTAATGTTGTACAAGGTTGCAACTCGGTCTGTCGATTGGCTGGTTGAATTCCATTTCGTAATGACCGTTTTATCGAGCAGCTCCCTCTGGACATCTCCATCCCACCAGACACCGAAGTTATAGGTCGCTCCGCCACCTGCCGTGGTCGGTTGGGATGACGAAATCAACGTACCAATGCTACTATAGATCCCAGAGCCATCGCTGCCCCAGATTTCATAGCCTTTGTAATTCGAATCAATGTCGGCAGCCAAGCACCTTCCGATATCACCGGAAGCAGTCAGCGACCATTGTATCGCGCCTGTAGTGGCGTTGCGAAGGGAAAGGCCGGGAATGGTTGAGCCATCTGCCCCTTCCAGGCAGCTAAAATGCTCCAGTCCGGTGATATCGGGGTTGATGTCAGCCAAATGTTGCGCATCACCATGACCAAAGCCGGTAGAATACATCCCGTTCCCATACTCATCAACAGCCATGGCGCCATACATGATTTCGTCCCGTCCATCTCCATCAACATCACCGACGATAAAATTGTGGTCGCCCTGTCCGGTATATTCCGTAGCGACATCATCAGGGTCACTGTCAAAGGCCCATTCCTTCGTTAACGCACCTTTTCGGAAATTCCAGGCTTCCAGTTTGATTCTGTGATAAATCCCTCTGGTGATAATAAAGCTCGGGTTTACGCCATCGAGATAAGCGACAGACCACATGCATTTTTCGGCTCTGTGAGCTAGTTGGGAATTGCTCATCCCGGATGTTCCCCACTGAGACAGGGGTTCACGGTCGATATAATAGTCCCATGCAAGTTCCTTGCCCGTCGCCCCATCGAATACCGAGATATAATCAGGCCCATTGATTCTGTAATAGCTAGAGTTCAATACGGCCAAGGAGCGGTAGTTGATCGTATCGTCTCCATTGCGATCCCCGACATAATTCCCGGCACCATCCGTGAACCCATCCGAGGTTCTGGTCGCGACTTCAGCCTTTCCGTCACCATCTAAATCATAGACGAGGAAGTTCACCTCCACCTTATTGATCATGTTCGGCCCCAGATTGATCGCCCACATGAACGTTCCATCAAGCTTATAGGCTTCCAGGTAGTGATAGGTTGTATCTGAAGGAATGGCGCTTTTGGAAAGTCTCTTTACCACGATTTCGTATTCACCGTCACCATCCAGGTCTCCTACAGAGGCATCGTTTATTTCATAAAGTGTGTCGATTCCTCCTACGCTGATGTCCCGGACAGGAATTGTGAAATACACATTTGCCAATGCCTTCACGGTATCAGAAAGGCTCTGTTCCACTCCGTTGATCACAGCAGAAACGCTGTATCCCTCTCCGGTGCTTGCGGTATCGATGTAGTTCGACACATTTAAGCCAGAAGCAATGAGGGTCGAGCCCCGATACAAGTTATAGGTCGCATTCTCGGCATATTCCGGCCCTGTGATGCGCCAGTTCACCAATACGCCGGCGCTTGTCGGAACGGCGACAGTTCCCCGACCAAGGTGTTCCATTCGGTGTTGTGCAAAGGAACTAGTTACACACAACAAAACACACAACAAAACCCATAAAGGTTTGTGATTGTATTCCCACATCGTCTCTCTCCTGCTGTAGAATTGTCGAGAAGCAAAGACACACCTCATCAAAAGAGGTATTCTCCATATTCCCGTCGGACCTTATTTGAAAATATCCTCGTCTTTTTGCCACATTCTTAAACATTGCCATTTTCCGTTGACCGTGGACAACGCATTCAGAATAGCCCTCCTTTCTTTTACCCAGACCGCAAGGCCCTATTGGCCCACCAGAGCACCATCAATCCATAGCAAGACCTGGAAAATGCAAAACGAGATTTAAAATCCATATTTGCATATTTATTGAAAATTTCATTAATTTAACCAAATGAGCTATCAATTCCGAGGCTATCGAAACACCTTTTCATCATATTTTCCCCAATATGGTGCCCTGTTGCTGACCGGGCCGCGTCAAGCCGGTAAATACACCCTATTGCGGCATCTTGCCAAAATTCAATGGGGTTCTGGGTGGCAGGCGTTTAGCTTCGACACCCCGGCTGACATAGCCCAGTTCCGCCAGGATCCCGAGCTTTTCTTTTTCAACCATCCAGGGCCACTGCTCCTCGATGAAGTACAGAACGCTCCCGACATTTTCCCCTGGCTAAAGAAGATGCTGGATCAAAACCCAGGACAAATGCGTTTTCTTCTCACATGCAGTCAACATTTCCCGCTGAAGAAGGGCGTGGCAGAATCCATGGTCGGACGCATCGCCACGGCCGAGCTGCTTCCCTTTTCACAACGTGAGTTGCACACACAAAGCTCAAACGACATCGTTGCCTGTCTGCAAGATCCAGCACAACTGGAGACGTTCCTGGGCCAGTCATTCCCTTGCTCGGATAAGGATGTCCTACCCCGCCTTCTCCTGGGCGGATATCCAGAGCAAGCCATGCAGAGCCTTGGCGCATCCTGGTTCGCCTCGTATCGCGCAAGTTATTTGCAACGCGACATCCTGGCGACCGGACGGGTGGAGGACATCGGCAAGTTCGACCGCTTTCTGGTACTCTGCGCGGGTCTTTCGGGCACGCTTCCCAACAAGGCGAACCTGGCAGACACCCTGAGCGTGGACGCCAAGACCATCGACCACTGGCTGTCCCTCCTGGAGGCGGGTTACCAAATCTTCAGTCTGCCGGCCTGGTCATTCAACACATCCAAGCGCATGGTGAAACGCCCGAAGTTCATCTTTGGCGATTCAGGCCTGGGGGCGCATCTGCAGGCGATCCGCGACATGCAGGCGATCCTGGGCGCGCCGCATTTCGGCAACCTGTTCGAATCCTGGGTGATCGCCGAAATCCGCAAAGCGTTCTGTACCACGGTGACACCATTTGACGCCTATCACTGGTGCACCTCCAACGGGCAAAAATGCGACCTTCTCCTGCAATGCGCAGGACGCCTAATCCCCATGGAGATCAAGCACACAGCGCGGCCTGGTCCAAACGATGTCAAGGGAATTGTCGCGTTCCGGCGGGAACACCGCGATGCATCATGGGGAATTCTGTTCAGCATGAACCCCCGCGTGGAATGGGTGACGCAAGGTGTCCTCAATTTCCCCATCGGGCTTCTTTGTTCCAACCCGGATGCCCAAGCGGAATAAGGAATCATCGGCGTAGTCCAACCCTGTTCAAAAGCAAACAGCGGTCGCCTCGCCAGGGAGGATTTCGGCTTTTAAATTGTCCGTCAGTGGAGTAAATGTCTCCGTAACCAAGCAAAGCTTTCCTCAGCTGAAGATATGTGCCAGTAACGGCTAAAGCCTAACTGGCATATCAGGACGGAGATATCATCAAAACAGACAAATCCGCCCTCAACCTACTCCAAGTAGGCCTTCCTCATAGAGGACAGCACCCCACTAAGCGGCACAGCCGCAAGTGGTTGCTCAGCCGGTCGTTTTGCCTGTTCTTTCTTGGA
>DATIQS010000483.1:0-4404 GCA_035470605.1 Fibrobacteraceae bacterium | reverse complement strand
CCTGTCCATTGATTGTAAAGGGGATTCCCACGTGGACATGCACCACTCCATTGAGGACATTGGTATTGTCCTGGGGCAGGCATTAGCGGATTGTCTAGGGGACAAAGAGGGCATTGAACGCTATGGATTTTATTATGTGCCTATGGACGAGGCGCTAGCGCGAGTCGTTGTGGATTTTTGCGGACGAATCGGATTTGTCTGGAATGTCGTGCTGACCAACGAACGCATCGGCAATGTGGAAACAGAACTTTTTCGCCATTTTTTTAAATCCGTGGCTGAAAATGCGCGTATGAACCTTCACGCAGAACTTTTTTATGGTCAGGATCATCACCATTGTCTGGAGGCCCTCTTTAAGGCTTTTGCTCGGGCGGTTTCTATGGCTATATCCCCCAGCCGAAGAATTTCGGGCATTCCTTCATCCAAAGGAGCCCTATAACACGGGGAATTCGTGATATCCCGCAAGTCTTTCTGTGATACAATACAGGAAACAGCGGACACCTTATAGGCTTTTATATATTCGAATTATGCGCCTGCTGAACAAAATATGCCTCATCACGGTGTGTCTTGCCGTATGGGATCTCTGGGCAGCCGACGGAGCTTTGTCGGACTCCATTTTTGCAGATCAAAATCTAGATACCGCACGCAACAACACCCTGGGAAACGTGGATGTTTTTGGACAATCCGCCATTGGTTCCATTTATATTCTCTGGGATAACGTTGACCTGGCTATTGAGATTAAAAAATCCATCCAAGAAAAATCATTCGCCACCGATGAATTTTTCATGCAAAATGTTGATCGAGAGGAATTTGAAGAGGAGCGAAATTTGCGTCTTTTCCAGGAGGATCGTAGCAAGTATTTCCGCCTATTCCCCGACGCCCATCTGTATGACGACGATGACGATGATGACGATTGATCTAGTCTAGGTTCTAATCCATGCAAAAGATCAAAATCGTTCCTCTCCTTTGTATTCCTGACCACCCAGAAAGCAAAGATCAACTGAGCGCCGCTGCTCGGGAGCTCCTTTTTGAACTGAAAGAATTCCTTGCGGAACCGCAAAGTCGAATCACCTTGTCCTGTCCAGGACCTTTTCTTGAAGCGGCCCAGAAGCATTGTCCTAAAGAGTTCGCTTGGCTACGGGAACGAATACGGGACGGCTGGGTGGAAATGTTGGGAGGCAGTTATCATGAAGCTCTTCTCCCCCTTTTCCCTCAGACTCTACGTCGGCTCCAGCTTCGAAGACATCGAGAATTCCTGCGCTCTGGATTAGCCTGCCATCCCCGAGGCTGGTACTGTCCGAACCAAGCTTGGGAAATTTCTCTTGTGGGAGATCTTTGTGCCCAGGAATACGAATTCACTCTGCTTTCCGACCAGGCTTTTGCCGAAGCGTTATCGCAACCCCTACCGATTTCTGGATGGCGCATTCTGGAAGACTGCGGCCAAGTCATCCGAATTTTTCCCCTTGCTTCTCAACTCTCTTCCTTATGGATGACTCAAGATGCAGATGGCCTAGCGGAGGCTTTGGCGGCGCTCCCTGAAAACGACCCAGGCTGGTTCTTGGAAGCACAGGCGTATCCATTGGATTGGAGAACCTCTGGCGAAGCTCTTCATTCATTGCATCAGGCCCTGGAACGTTTGGGGCAAATGGACCGGCAACCTCAACTTTGGACCCCCTCTCAAGTTTTGGATCAGACGCGTTCCGCAGGAACGATCAGTCTGATTTCCACTCTGGGACCTCGCTCTGGGATGCCTGTTGCTGTTCACACCTGCCGAGAGTTGTTGAACCGGCGCCCTGAATCCAATTTTATTCATAAAAAACTCCTTTATATTCACCACCGGGCGCGACAAGGGCTGAACCCCACAGAAATTCAGGCCGTAGATGCTTTGCTCATGCCTTTGATGTCTGCACGATATTACCGGAATCTTCCTGGTGGTGTGGGAATCCGCGGATTGACCAATCGCGCAGAGGCACACGCACAGCTCCTGGCTGCAGAAAGGGCCCTGGACAAACTTTCCAACCGAAACCTCCGTTTAGAAGTCCTCGATTTTTTGGGAGATGGTTCCCGTCAAATCCTATCCAGTACACCCTCCATGGGCTTTGTCCTGGACTATTTGAACGGGGGGGTCCTTCGTTCTTTGGATTTTAAACCATTGGGTATTAACCTGGTGAATGGACAACTGGAAGACGGAGCTCCATCGGTGGCTCTACGGGATCATTTGTTGCCCATGGACCATCGTACTGCCATGGAAATTTCTGGAGACATTGATGACCGATCCGGCCAACTGGATGACCCTTTCGATTATCAAATTAAACGACAAAGTGATCGCATTCAGTTAGTGTTGACAGGAGAGCAAGGACTGTCCGTACAAAACCGTCCCCATAGTCTCCGGGTCATCAAAGTGATCGGGTTCAAACTGGAAGAGGCAGAACTCCAGGTTAGTTGGCAATTGACCAACGCGACATTTCAGGCGGCCCGATGCCAATTCGCCACCGAATGTGTGGTGACCTTTCCGAACAACAACCGTCGTCGCCAATCATTGAGCTTAAACGGGAAGAGGCTCCCCTGGTCCGACTCTCCGTGTATTTGCTCAGAAATTCGGGAATTAGTCTTTGATGATCGCTCCATCAACGGACGGGTCCAGATTGAATCTACAAAACCCGTCACCCTTTTCTTCGCCCCAGTCCTTGGTAGCGCCCATAGCGCAGCCCCCGAAGAATTTCAAGGTCACCGGATGGTTTTCCTTTGGGACTTAGAACTCAAAGGGCAAGAGTCGACAGCGAACCATCTCCGGATTCGAATGGATAAACGTTTCCGGATTCTGTAAACGGGCCTCTCTAAAATATGTGCGTAATGGCCGTTTTTTCGCTATCCGCGAATCTGTCAGGATTTTCGCCCGATGAGGAGGAGCGTGGGCAGGCCATCCTGAACATGTACTACCTCATGAAGCTGTGGAGGACAGTTCAAATTTTGCAGCCAAGAAGCGATCCGTTGCTGATCAAAGCCCAACCATTGGTCTCCCAGGCGTTCTCGAACCCAATCCTGATCGTGAGCCAATAAATCCAATAACACATAATAGCCACCGGGCTTGAGGATCCGCAGCATCTCCGCAAGAGCGCTTTCCGGTGCTATAGCATGATGCAAGACCTGAGAAAGAACAGCGAGATCGGCGCAGGCATCCTCCAGGGGGAGGTGCTCCATATCCCCCTGACGAACGCGGATATGGGGAAATCCCTCACGAGCGAAGCGGTCAGAAAGGATCTCTAGCATTTTTTGGTTCTGATCGATGGCCGTAACATTGCGGCATCCTCGGGCCAATAACAGACTGATGCTCCCCTCTCCGCACCCAATATCAACGGCATGTTCGAAACGAAGTAGCGAGGCCAGTGCGCGCAGCAAGGCATCCGCTCCGCCACCGGGTTCCGCTAGTTTGGAATATCGGCCAGCCACGGAATCAAAAAACTGCTGGGACAGTAAACGTCGTTGCGCCAAAAGAGCTTCCAGGTGGTCCTCGACCGCCTCACGTCCAGCAATTCCGTTCCAAGCCGCCTTTAACATGGCCTGTAATTCTGGATTCGCCCGAAGAGATTCACTCCAGCGATAATAAACGAGGGCGCCCTCTCGGCGATCATCCACCAGATCGCCATCCCGGAGTTGTTGCAAATGCCGACTTGTGTTAGACTGGTGGATTTCCAGGACGCGGACAAGCTCTCCTACCGTAACTTCTGCTTTTTCCAGAATCATAAGGATTTTGAGCCGCGTCTCATCAGCGATGATGCGGAAGAGCTTTAGGGATGGGGTAATGGCATCGGCCATGGTCTTGTAATGTAGAAATTGGAGCTAGTCACATTCCGAATTCTCCCGATTGAGCGGATTGTCTCGAATTTGTTTTTCTTTTTTGTAGACGATAAACCTTATTGTATGACAATAATGGAATTAAAAAGAATTAATCAACGAAAATGGAATTTAAATGACAGAAATGATTTGGCACGGGATTCGCAAAAGAAAAGAATCTTCTCAAGGCAGGTCTAATGTACCCGATTTTTAAGCTATTGCTCTGCGTCATGTTTGCGATGCAAATATTGAACGCGCAAACCCCTGATTCCTCGTCTTTTCCTGCGCTTTTAGAAGCCCCCCCCTCTATCTCTTCCCCTCCTCAGCAAGTCTTATCGCCTGTTGATTCAGGAGATACAGCCTGGGTGCTGATGGCGACTGCTCTTGTGTTTTTGATGACCGCACCGGGCCTCGCCTTATTTTATGGCGGACTTGTTCGACGTAAAAACATTCTGTCCGTATTGATGCAATGCATGGGATTGGTGTTCGTCCTCTCCCTCCTATGGGTGTTTTTCGGTTATAGTCTAGCTTTTGGACCCGATATCCACGGATTTATCGGTTCGACAGCTTGGT
>DATIQS010000482.1:0-4018 GCA_035470605.1 Fibrobacteraceae bacterium | reverse complement strand
ACTCAGTGGAGTATATGTCTCCGTAACCAAGCAAAGCTTTCCTCAGCTGAGGATATGTGCCAGTAACGGCTAAAGCCTAACTGGCATATCAGGACGGAGATATCATCAAAACAGACAAATCCGTCCTCAACCTACTCCAAGGATGCCCTCCTCATAGAGGACAGCACCGCTCTAAGCGGCATCGTCGCAAGTGGTTGCTCAGCCTGCCTTTTGCCTGCTTTTTTAGAGGCGTCCTATCTGTATTTACGGACAACCGTCAGCATCTTCGATGCCATCCATGATTTCAGGTTTGTTTGGGCAAAGATCACTCTCGTCCGGTATCCCATCGTGATCATTGTCTGGATCGGGGCAGCCATCCCAGTCTTCAAAACCATCTAAATCTTCTGCTTCCGATGGACAGATATCCTGATCCTGGGGGACCCCGTCATGGTCGTCCTGTTCCTTGCAACCAGGTCTTGTGACTCCATCCCCTTCGGGGCCTTTTTCATCGGGGCAGAGATCCCGTGCATCTGGAACTCCGTCCCCGTCATTGTCCACATCGGGGCAACCGTCTTCATCGAGAAACCCATCCCGGTCTTCGGGTTGTGACATACAAGCGTCTGTAGAGTCTGGAACGCCATCTTGGTCGTTATCTAGATCAGGACATCCATCCTCATCCTCGAAACCGTCGTAATCTTCCGCCTGATTTGGACATTGATCTTTTGTGTCGGGGATGCGGTCTTGATCGTTGTCTGGATCGGAACACCCATCCTCGTCCAGAAAACCGTCCCGGTCTTCAGGGCTGTCTGGGCAATGATCCTGCCCGTTGGGAATCCCATCCTGATCAAAGTCAGCTTGGGAACAGCGTCCATTCAAGGCCACGCTATCCCAATCAGCGGAATCTCCGCGGCAGGTGGATTGGAGCAGTACACGGAGGGAGTCTCCTTGCCAACGTCGTGGTTCCCAGGGAATCCCGACGAGGTTGCTTTTGCCGTTGCCGGTGAGTTCTGGGGTGAAATCCGGTTCGGAACTCGTGAGACCGGATTCGAAACGATGCTCCACCGACGAGAATGCCGAAATTTGTACGCTTCCTCGTCTCCAGCGGGTCCATCCCGACAGATCGAAACGGCAGTCCGCTCGCGCCACAATCGCTTTTTCCTGTTGGTTATAGCCAACTCCGATTTCCAGGGCGTTGCGCTCACTCCCTTGGCTCACGAGGGCAAAGGCGGCGAGAGCTTCATCGGCGTATTTGCCGCCTTCGGCAGCGAGTTGCGTCCAACGCATGAAGCCAGACAAACGTGGGTGAAGGGGCAGATGAGCCACAACGGACGCTCCAGAACGTTCCCCCAAGAGCTCGCTAGCGGTAATTTTCCAGGGACGCCATCCCTCCCATTCCAACTCCTGCCATACCACCAATCCTGCACTACGGACTTGCAGAAGACCGAGGCCCACTTGAGGCTCCCGGAAGCGAAGTTTATTCCCATGCCAGCGATTTTGCGAATAGAGCAGATAACTACGATCCCAAGGGGCACGGGGCGATAAACGATCTTTGTCCCTGGATTGCGCCATTGTACCCACGAACCCATTGACCCAGTATAAACCTTCAATCCCCATTCGGGTAACTGCTTGGAGATCCCAAAGAACGCGGTATTGTTTTCCTTCGCTGGAATAGGCATGGTCAAACACTGGGTTTATCTCCAGCCATAACCAGGGGGCGTTGCTTACCTGTCGCAGATTCGTGTCCCGCGAATCGGTTAGGGTATCCACCCAGTCTCCAAGTGGGAAGCGTAATTGTAGCCCTCCCCAGTAATCCGTATAGGAAGAGGGCTCTTCCATATTCAGACGGGCACCACCACCCACCGCGATCCAGCCGTTTTGGTCTCCTGGACCGTGTGCCAGGGGGCGCAACCATAAGGAGGGTGCCACGCCGACCGCGTCTTTTCGTAGATCGGCTTCTAGCAGAAAATCAAGGAGCCCAAGATCAGCCTCCAGGCCCAGAAAGGAGATCGCCTGTGAAGAGGAGGTGCGCTCAAATGGATTGCGATGCCGATGGTAGAGCGCCCCCACATCCAACGCCAAAAGCCAGGATTGAGAACGGAACTCGTAACCGGCCACAAAGTATAGGGTTTCACATAAACGTTTATTTGCGTTTGAAATGTCCGCAATCCCTAGCGCGATTTGAGGCTGTAGGGAATCCAGACGAGGAATCTGTATTTTCAAAGAAAGTTCGCCATCCCGGGCGCTGGAGGCTTCATCATAGGACCACTGGTGCCACATGGCCCCCAATTCCAACCAATCCAGGATGCTGGTGACTAGTCCTGCATTGATCTGCTGGTTGGGTGTGCCGCTGTCTGGTTGGGGATTGGCGTTGCTTCCAACATTTTGTGCGACTACAGCTACATCGCCTTGGGGTTGTAGTCGTGAGGACGGAAAGGAACCGTATCCCCAGAAACCCTGATTGGAAACCACTGCGGCACCTACATCGGCAATCATGACGAGAATCGACAGAAAAATCCAGGGTGGGGGGCAGAAACGCATAGCCCCATTATCGGATTATTTTGGACACCTGTAAACGATCGCGCAAAAAGCCGGGAAACCTTTTTAAATTTGCTGAGATTTTAATGTGATGACTATGATTTGTCGAAATATGGCCTAGCAACTGATTTTTTGATCGGTTATGGCGCTACAGAAAAATTGCTGTTGCAATATGAAAATTCTGACAGTTGGTATTCCGCCGGGTCTTCGACTTTTTATGACGCTGTAGGACTGTTTGGGTGCCGCTTTTATTTGGAGGATGAGGCTCCGTCCCTCTTTTTTAATGCTCAATTGGGATTAGCCAGCTTTGTGAATTATACGGAAAGCGAATCGGCTAGTGGCTTTGGCTGGGCTGGTAGCATCGGATTTGAACCGGTTTCCCATTTGGAATTAGAGATTAAGTATCTGCATACTTCGACAAGCAACAATTCTTTTGATCATAAATCAAATGCCTTTCAGTTTTTGATCAGCTATCTCTATTACTAGCGGCTAGTGGCATCCGGGGCGCTCCATTGCTATATTCCCTCTGATTTTCACCCCTCGCAAGGATTGCCCCATGCTGCAAAAATTTGCCAAATTCTCCGGTATCCAAGGTCCCATTGTCACCATCGTCATGGATGGCTATGGCCTGGCCAAGACCGAGGTCGGGAGCGCCATCGCCGCCGCCCGCCAGCCCACACTGGACAAGCTGTTTGCCCAGTATTCCCACGTTCACCTCCGCGCCCACGGCACGGCAGTGGGCATGCCCTCCGACGAGGACATGGGCAACTCCGAGGTCGGCCACAACGCCATTGGCGCGGGCCAGGTCTATTCCCAGGGAGCGGCCCTGGTCGCCGACGCGATCAACAACGGTTCCATCTGGACCCGCGACGGTTGGAAAGAAATCGTGAAGGGCGCCCTGCAGGGCCGGAGCGTCATCCATTTCATGGGGCTTTTCTCCGATGGCAACGTGCATAGCCATATCGACCACCTCAAGGCCATGGTCATCCAGGCCAAAAAAGAAGGCGTAAAGGCGGTGCGCATCCATGCCCTGCTCGACGGCCGCGACGTGCCCGAGACCAGCGCCCTCGATTACATCGACCCCTTCCAGGCTTTCCTGAAAGAGATCAGCGATTCCTCCTTTGATGCGCGTATCGCCTCCGGTGGCGGTCGTATGAACATCACCATGGACCGTTACGAGGCCAACTGGAAAATGGTGGAGAAGGGCTGGCGCGTGCATGTTCTGGGTGAGGGCGACCAGTTCTGCTGCGCATCCCAGGCTGTTCAGCAGTTGCGCGCAAAGTTCCCCGGCACTATCGACCAGGACCTGCCTCCCTTTGTGATCGCAGAGGATGGCAAGCCAGTGGGCACCATTGAAAACGGCGATTCCGTGGTCTTCTTCAATTTCCGCGGTGACCGCGCCATCGAGATTACCCGCGCTTTTGAGGAGACGAGTTTCGACAAGTTTGACCGGGTGCGCACCCCCAAGGTCACCTACGCCGGCATGTTGCAATACGACGGCGAT
>DATIQS010000481.1:0-5522 GCA_035470605.1 Fibrobacteraceae bacterium | reverse complement strand
CAGCGGAGCCAAAGAAGACAGGACACTGCTCCCCTTTGAGGAAACGCTCCCGCTCAAAAGGATCCATGGCACCGGTCACCAATTCGTGGCGTTGTTTAAATTCATCTACGTAGGCCTGACCGCAAAGTTCTACGAGACGAGGATCATCCGGGCCTGTCAGTTGGAGGATCTCCTGCTGCCCCTCCTCCTTATTAAAGGTGTGGAGCGTCTTATCGGCAATGGAGTATACGCCTTTGAAGAGCTTGCCATAACCGATGGGGAGCGTAAAGGGACAGGCGTGGATTTGGAGGATATTTTCGATTTCGTCCAATAGGTCCACCACGTCCTTTCCGTCCAGGTCCATTTTGTTGATAAAGGTAATGATGGGGGTCTTTCGCATACGGCAGACCTCCATCAGCTTGATGGTCTGCTTTTCCACGCCGTTGACCGAGTCGATGAGCACCAGGGCTGCATCGACAGCGGTGAGCGCACGGTAGGTGTCTTCGCAGAAGTCTTGATGCCCTGGGGTGTCCACCAGGTTGAATTGGCAACCCTCAAAAGGAAAGTTGAGCACGGAGGAACTGACCGATATGCCGCGTTGCTGTTCAATCTTCATCCAGTCGGAGACCGTGTAGCTACGGTTGGATTTAGCGCGCACATGGCCCGCCTCGCGGATTACCTTGCCATACCAGAGGAATTTCTCAGTCATGGTGGTTTTCCCAGCATCGGGATGCGAGACAATGGCGAAGGTACGGCGTTTGGCGATTTCAGGATGGAGTGCGGGCATAAGTGAGGCCAAATGTAGCAACCTTGTGCCGGCTTAACCGGCGAATATGGGCCAACTTATGAGATCAAAAGACTTGTCAAGACTGCAAAATCCTACGCCACGACTGACGGTTGCGTTAAGAAATCAACTCAGGTCCCAATAGATTCCAACATGTTCAAAACCTCCGAGGCTGTCGCGGAAAAATAGTAAGTCCCCGAATTGAATCCCTTCCAAAGACACCTCCCGCCCTATCTAGGATTGTCGTTATGCAGTATGCGGTAAGTGAATTCCAAATGCAGACTGGTGCAGCACACAAATAAGGCTGGAGCAATCAACCCTGGAACGTGCCGCGCCACACCAACGGGAAGGAACCCCAAGCCATTGCCGGGCAGTTTTTCACAGAGAATTCCTCCAGATAGGGTCTAGAGACGTTGTAGGAAGTCCCCAGTTTTCTGCCCAGGCGCGCCGCGGCGGTGGAGTCGAATTCGCTTTGGGATGAAGGTTGGAGGTGTGTCTAGCAATGGGGTTCCCTAATTCTCTTTTTTGCGTCCAATGTTTTGGAGCCTGGTGGAATCATGAGGGATGGCGTCAGCAGCAGGAATGGGTTCTGCCATGAAGCGGAAATTCGCGTTTTTCCTCTCTATTGTTTGGAAGGGGGCTGTCTTGCGATTTTTGGTTGTGTTCCTGGGGGTGCGTAGACGAGGGTTTGAGAATTTGAATGGCTGGGGAAATCGAGGGATGATTCTGGGTGACAGCCTCTAACTGGAGCCGCGCCTCTTTCTCGCTGAGCAGCAAAGAATTCTAACGAGAGAACGCAACCTCGCCTGGCCGGGTCGTCTCCGCACTCAAGCCTCCGAAGATTCCGCACTATGGCGTACAAATCTCGGGCGGGATTCATGGAGCCTTGTCCCGGCGTTGCGCCAAAGCCTGGCGCAAAGAGTCTGCTGATGGTATTGGAAGAGTTCAACCCTAGCGATTGCGGCCAGGAAAATTTGAGTTGGCAAAAAGCTGATTTCTGTGCTCGGGTGCATGGTGGACGTTTCCCTACCTGGGCGGAATGGTGTTGTGCCTTAGGGTTCTGGAACGACAGATTGCCCATGCCCTTAGAAAGACTTACCAGTCTCATCCCAGAAACAGATTCTATCCTGGATTTAAATTTGCTTCCTCCTTACCCCTTTGGATTTAAAGGGCTTCTGGGTAATTGGGTGGAGTGGGTGTCGGACAGCAGCGCAGATGGGCGCCATTTCCTGGTCGGAGGAAACAGACCATCCGCCAGTCTACTGCGACACGAAATCCTACTGCTGGAGGAAATTCGTCCACAAATACAGCCCCAAGCTGCAGGCCTTCGACTCGTGAAAGACAGTGTTTTGGAAACGGCTTTCCCTAATTAGTCGTCCCGGTTTTTTAGGACTTGGCGTGTTGGTGCTATCTTCCAAGGGTGGCGAGTTTCCGCCGCACTCTAGAGAAGAGAGCAAGGGCTACTTTGTGTGCCTCACTACGGCTATACTCCAATTGGAAAGAGTAGGCCGTTTCGGAAGCCCATTTTTCCTTGAACTCCACAAGATTGGGTAAATCCGTTCCACAGAAATCTAGCCAACGGAAGCGATCCTGAAAGGTTTCTGCTAAGGAGTGAAAAAGGTAATCAGATGCATACAACTTAAGTCCTTCAGGCGTATTCAAATTGAACCACAGCCTCGCGGTCTCCGTCACTTGATCTGGAATCACAAATCCGAAGGACACGTATTTCCCATTTTGGTCCTGGATGGAACAACATTCCAGCAAGCCTTTTTCAAAATAGAACAGCAAGCGCTGAATAAAATCCGCCGGAGCCAAGGCGGCATTAAGAAATCCCTGACGCTTTACCGTAGTTTTATAAGCGTACAAAACATCCTGTTCCGAGAACGTCCGCACACAGTGAAGTCCACGGTTCACCGCCTTGTGCAGCTTTTTGACACTCTGATGAGGCCAAGGAAAAGGCTTATGGTGCAAGTCGAGTCTGGCGGTTGCTCGAATTTTGGTGCTCCAGCCATGGGGCAGAAACCGTGGATCGCATTCCAAGGGATACAAGGATGCCATCGTGACTCGCTTGGACAATTCATTTAGGAGCTCATTTCTGACCTGTCGTTGCCAATGTGCCCTTTCTGAAAACACCATTCCTTCTGGATACAACCAAAAAGGCCCACTCGCTGTGTCCACATGCATGGAGATCGCTCGCTTCCAAGGACCCCTGGTGATTTCCAGGTAAGGATGCCACGCGCACAATTTTCCCTCGTCTTCCACGCCAACAAAGCGCAAAGGCAATCGCCCCGAAAAACGAGACACCCCCTCCAGCCAAAGACGAGTCCCCATCAGAGGAACCGGGGGATCAGCGGGAAGATCCTGTAAATCAAGAGAAATGGCGCGCATGGCACAAGAATACAAATTCCAGTCCCATTGTCCTCAATTCATACGCCCGAATCGCCGCAATCCCAGCCAGGAAAGAGTTGCAAAGGCGAGAAGCGCGCATGGGAAAAGCACCAGAGAGGCCCAGCCACAGGAGAAGTACCACGGAGCCGCCAATTGGGTCGCCACCAGAACCACCAGAACAAAAAGCACATTGGTCTGAGCCGCACTGCGAACCGTTTTGGCGAACAGGGAAATCAACAAGGAAATTCCGGTGACGACCAGACAGACCGATATGCTATAGAACAGGGTCTTGATCAGATAGATTCCATCAAGTCCAGAAATTTTCCAAAGTAGGATCAGGGATAGCGAAGACAACGCCAAGGGAAGCGGAAGGAGTGCTAATAATTTACCCCAAAACAAGCTGGGAAGCCCGATGGGCAAGCTCAATAGCAATTCCAGTGTATTTCGTTCGCGTTCCCCCGCAAAAGAGTCCGAGGTTAAAGTCACCGACATGGTGGAAAGGAGCGCACCCACGACCAGAAGAAGATTGGGATCCACAACCTGCCCCTTTGCCCCGTATTGCCATAAAGCTACCGATTGCATGGCAACAAGAAACATGGGGGGCACCAAGAATGGAATCCAGAAGCGGGGTTCCCGTAGCACTAGGCGCAACTCATGGAGGAAAATCCGATGCATCAGCCCCCCTCGCTCATATAGTGGCGGTAAAGATCCGCAAGCCCAGGACGGCAGATGTTCACCTCAACAACAGGGAAGCCTTTTCCCACCAAAAAGGCAACCACCTGCGGGTTCACCCTCTGTGGAGCCTCCGTCTGGAATTCGAGCATTTGTCCAGAAATCGCTGCGTTTTCCAACCCAGTCATCCCAGATAGGAGATCCTCTGGAAGGTTCTCCGTAGAATACACCCGCACGCGGCAGAGATGCCCCCGACCGAGTTCATCAAGAGAGCCACTGGCGAGCAGAGTCCCCTGGCGAAGGAACCCCATACGAGAACAATGCGCCTCCATTTCAGGCAAAAGATGGGAACAGATGATAAACGTGGTTCCAAATTTGCGATTGCTTTCCTGCACCAAATCCCAGACAGCCTCACGTGCCATGGGATCTAGATTGCCTGAGGGTTCATCCAGCAACACCAATGGAGGCCGATGCAACAATGCTCGGATGATCTGCACCTTCTGGCGCATTCCCAGAGAAAGGGCGGACATGCGCTGATCCAGATGAGAAAGCTCCATCCGTTGCACCAATTTCTGGATCCGAGCATCGAGGTCGGCGATTGTGTAAAAACCGCCGAAAAAGCGTAGATATTCGCGGACACTCAAACGAGGATAGATTCCAGGGTTTTCGATTAGGATTCCCATCTTTCGAGCATCCAGTCTCCCTCCCTCGCTTTGCCAAAAATCTGGCAGAACTAGAGTCCCTGTATACCCAGGAAGACGGCCACAGAGGAGTCGCAGTAGCGTCGTTTTCCCAGCCCCATTGGGCCCCAACAGGGCAAAGACTTCCCCCTGAGAAATCGTCAAATCCACATCGCACAATGCGGTTTTTTGCTGATGCGGATAGGAAAAGCACACATGCTGAAACAGGATCGACTGAGCCACGCGGAGAATATAGCACATTACGTATATTTCCCCTCATGAGTACCGCAGAAGCCTCTCCCCGCAATGCACTTCAGACCATTCTGGATCGTGGTCTCGAATCCATCGGAGGCTTCGTGCGCACGCGCTATACCCTCGTCACGGATTTCTCCGTTTTCATGGTGACCCTGTTGCGTAATTGTTTTCACGCGCTCTCCCTGTATCGCGTAACCCTAGAGCAATGCTACGCCATTGGAGTCACCTCCATTCCCCTGATTCTTACGACCTCGGTATTCACCGGAGCCGTGGTTGCTTGGCAAATGGCCTACCAATTCGCGGATATGATTCCCCTTACCTTTGTGGGGATGGCGGTGGGTAAATCTGTGATGTTGGAACTCGGCCCCATCCTCACTTCCATGGTGATGGCGGGCCGGATAGGGGCTTCCATGTGTTCGGAGCTCGGCACCATGGCTGTCACCGAACAAATCGACGCGATGCGAATTTTGGGACTCAATCCATTTCGTTTCCTGTTAGCGCCCCGTCTTGTCGCTACGGTGTTTATGATGCCCATCCTCACCATCATCTCCATGACCGTGGCAATTTTGGGCGGTTTCGCGGTGGCTCATGTGGGCAAAGACGTAACCTGGCCTGTATTCATGTTCGGCGTTCGGATGTTTTATACGGATTGGGACCTGTTTATCGGGATCTTTAAATCCGCAACCTTTGGCTTTTTGATCGCAAGTTTTGCATGCTTCTTTGGTTACACCACCACAAATGGAGCTGAAGGCGTTGGACGCAAT
>DATIQS010000480.1:0-6692 GCA_035470605.1 Fibrobacteraceae bacterium | reverse complement strand
TCTTTTTTTCGTTGAAGGCGTTGATTGCACCAATGAGTAGGTTGCCGGAGATGTTTTCGAGATGCCCGCGGAATTTAAGCCAGGGACCGGCTGCGGAGATGTGATCGGTGGTGCATTTGCCTTGCACCTTGATGAGAATTCTGGCGTTGCAAATGTCTTGGCCATCCCATGGTGCGAAGGGTTCGAGTTTTTGCAACCGTTTGGATTGCGGATCAATGGCGATGACGATTTGGGAGCCGTCTTCGGCAGGGGCTTGGTAGCCGATGTCCTCTGCCGAGAAGGGTTGGCTGGGTAACGCGTCCCCTTGAGGTGGATCGAGTTTGACTGGTTGGCCTTGTGCGTTTATCAGGGTGTCGGTTTCCGGGTTGAAGAGTAGGCTACCGCTGAGCGCCGCGATTACCGCCATTTCCGGGCTAGAGACAAAGGCATGGGTGTTGGGATTGCCGTCAGCGCGCATGGCAAAGTTACGGTTGAAGCTGTGCACGATGCTGTTTTTTTGGTGCTCCGCCGCTCCGGGCCGATTCCACATACCGATGCAGGGTCCGCAGGCGTTCGTCATAATAACGGCACCGAAATCGATGAATGTCTGCAGAATGCCGTCGCGTTCGGCAGTGGCGCGCACCAGCTCTGAACCGGGATTGATGAGTAGAGGACATTTTGGTGCGACGCCTTTGGCTTGGGCTTGGCGCACCAGGGAGGCGGCGCGGGCGAGGTCCTGGTAGCTCGAGTTGGTACAACTGCCGATGAGGGCGGCGCTGATCTCGGCGGGACTGTCGAATTCTTTGATAGATTCCGCCATGTCGGTGACGGCGAAGGCGCGGTCAGGACTGAATGGTCCGTTGAAATGGGGGTGCAACGAGGAAAGATCAATTTCGATAACTCGGTCAAAATATTTTTCCGGTTCCACTTCGACTTCTGGGTCTGCGCACAAATGTTGGCGAATCGCGTTCGCGGCTTGAGTCACCTCAGCGCGGCCTGTAGCTTGAAGATATTCTGCCATGGATGTGTCATAACCAAAGGTGGAGCAGGTCGCACCCACTTCAGCACCCATATTGCAGATGGAGCCCTTGCCGGTACAACTTAACGAACGTGCCCCAGGTCCAAAATATTCGATGACGCAGTTGGTTCCGCCTTTAACGGTTAAAATGCCTGCCAATTTGAGGATGATATCCTTGGCGCTAGCAAAGCCCTGTAATTCACCCGTGAGGCGCACGCCAATGATCTTCGGATATTTGAGCTCCCATGGAAGTCCCACCATGGCATCCACCGCGTCTGCTCCGCCAACACCGATCGCCAGCATTCCCAATCCGCCAGCGTTTACCGTATGGGAGTCTGTACCAATCATCATGCCGCCGGGGAAGGCGTAGTTTTCTAGTACGACTTGGTGAATGATTCCCGCACCAGGTTTCCACAGGCCGATTCCATATTTAGCGCAGACGGACTCCAGAAAAGCGTACACCTCACGGTTGGTTTCCAGGGCTGCGGGTAGATCCTTTGAGGCTCCGTCTTGTGCGGTGATTAGGTGATCGCAATGAACCGTGCTGGGGATTGCGGTACGGGCTTTTCCTGCCGTAGTAAACTGCAGCAAAGCCATTTGTGCGGTGGCATCCTGCATAGCCACGCGGTCGGGATTGAATTCGGCAAAAGAGCTGCCCCGATGAAACGTTTTTTCTTCCGTGCCAGGAATGAGGTGAGCATAGATGATTTTTTCCGTAAGGGTCAAAGGGCGTCCGAGCATTCTACGAGCAGCGACGACGCGGACAGGATATTGCGCGTAAACGCGACGAATCATTCCCATATCAAATAGCATAATACATACCTCATCGTTTCTTTAGCCTAGATCCCGCAGTTGACCGGGTCGATCTTGCCACAATCTCTATTTCTCTCAACTGTGGAGCTAGGTTCAATAATGTAAAAATTGAGGAAAGCCTTTAAAAAGCAACCCTAATGACCACAGTTGTACACGGGTATATGTCTCCGATCGATGTGCGATCCGTTAGTATAGGTTTTGCAAAGCTCAACGACTTCAGGCTATGCTTGTCGGTCGGGTGTCCCCGTTTCATGAATTGCGGATTCCAGCAAAGGTCGAACCTGGTCCATCAATTCTCGATGGGAAAATTTAGGTTTTTTGTCCAATATTTGTGCGCAATCAATGGGTTTCAGAATTTGGCAATGGATGGGATGGAATGCGTTAAAACTTTTTCGACTTTCCCAACCGGAACGCGTACCATGAATCACCAAGGGGACAAGAATGGCGCGATGATCAATTGCCATGCGGAATACGCCTGTTTTGAATTTGTGCAGAAGCCCATCCTTGCTCCGGGTCCCTTCTGGGAAAACAACGAGGTTCGGGGCTTTTTTCATGCGGTGTATCGCTTTATTCACGGCTTGTCCAGAACCAGCTTTTCCACGTTTGACCATCAAACAACCAATTTTTTCCATCCAATAGCCTAAGAACGGAATATAGCCTAATTCAAACTTGGCTAAAAAGCCAAGCTTTCGCTGTAAAGAGACCAAAATTGTGGGGATATCCGTATAGGACTGATGGTTGGAAATTACGAAAACAGGGCGCTGCCAGTCTACGGAAGCGAGATTGGCCTGTCCTTGTACATGTAAGTCTAGCCGGATGATTTGCAAACAAAAATGTGCCCAGGTATCTAGACGATGTTCCAACCAGGCGTCAACGTCCTTGGGATGAAGGATGCGAATCATAAGCTGCTCCAACATCGCTCTGGCCATGTATGCCAAAACCCGAATCGTGACGGTTGTCTTATAACACATCGGCAACTTCGGCCTCCGATACCGGTTGTTTTGTTGGGGCCCGTCTCCATACCGCAGAAAACGAGAGGGCTTAAAGTCACATTTTTTGCCATGCCAATGACGGCGGCTGCAAAATAGCAAAACCAATCGCGCTTCCGCCCGGGTAACACCAACATAGAAGAGACGCCGTTCCTCGGCAGCCTGAGCCTTGCGTTGCGCGCGATTCCCAGACAGGCTTCCTGGTGTTAATCCTTCTGCGAGTCCACAATAAAAGACCACGGGATACTGGAGGCCCTTAGAGCCGTGCACGGTTTCCAGATGAACGCCTTCAGGTTCTTCCTCACCAAAGATGGGAATTCCTCGCCTTTGCAAGGCAGAGAAGAACCATTCTTTTTGGCGGTTGAAGCGCAGTAACAGGGCAAAGGCATGAAAGGGGAGGCCATGGCGTATCCGTAGTTCTCCAATCGTACCACAGATGCGATCCATTTCTTCTCCAGGATAGGCGCTCCACCAAATCTGTACAGGATGTGCTTCACGGAATAGAAGATCCGTCCTAAGACAGCCTGGACGCAGGCGTTTGATCAGCTGTGGTGGTTTGTCCAGAAAGATTCGATTTGCCAGATTCAGAATAGGAGCCGTGGAACGATAGTTCCATTCGAGTTTGATCACTTTGCAATCGGGATAGTCCGACTGGAAACGCAGAATGTTGCCGATGTCTGCGCCACGAAAGCCATAGATGGCTTGGTCATCATCTCCGACCACAAAAAAATTGGGATTATCTCCTAGAAGAAGGCGAACCAACCGATATTGCGATGGATTGATATCCTGATACTCATCCACCAACACGTATTTCCAGCGCTTGCGTGTGTCCTTCGTTACTTCGGAGTGCTCTTCTAGTAAACGGATCGACAGCCAAATCAAGTCCTCAAACACGACATTTCCACTTGTGAGGCATGAGGATTGCAATTTTTTTTGCGCCTTTTGCAAACAAGGTTGATCCACAGGAGCAAAAAGCAGTTCCCGCTCCAGACTCCCGGCCTTCAAACCACAGTTGACCACTTGATCGTCCCAATGCCGCACGGAGGATTCGGACGGAGTCGGTGCTCGTGCGAAACCCAATCGTTTCCAATTATGCTGTATTCCCATTTTTTCGCGTAATAGCGAAAGAGCGAGGGAATGGAAGGTGCATAAACGGATTCGCGTATCGCCGACTCGGTCCAGCATTTCCTGTGCAGCCTTGGCGGTAAAGGTTAGGCCAAGAATGGATTCGGGTGGAATGTTTTGTTGGGTAACCAGCCACTGGATTCGCCGGGTCAGCACCGAAGTTTTTCCAGAACCAGCCCCGGCCAAGATCAATAAAGGTCCATTCTTCGCGTGATCGTGGAGAATTGCTTCGCGTTGTCCTGAATTGCAATTGCGCAAAATGTCATCCGGGTCCATACCGTAATGGACGTTTTTAAGGATTTGATTGCTCCTTTTGGGAAACTCTCAAGTTTTTTGTTGCTTCCGCCGATATAATCCATGCGCATTGAAAACCGAAAGGTTTTCAGGAAAAGGCTCCGGTGCCCTCCGGGGCTTTTTCTGTTGTTTTCCAACCCTCCGTATATTCCTGGTTGAGACAAATTTTCCTCGGACATGTCAAGTTTGTGGAATGAGAAGACGATAGTACGGAGGTAGTTCCCGGAACTTGGGCAAGGACGCGCAAGGCTGGAGCTGCAATACAACATGGAGGTTGTCACATGCGTATTAATCACAACATCAGCGCGATGATCACGCAGACGAGTTTGAACAATGCAGACTCGTCCATGAGCAAATCGCTAGAAAAACTTTCCACAGGTCTTCGCGTCAATCGGGCATCGGACGATGCCGCCGGATTGGCCGTGTCCGAACGTTTGCGTTCCCAGGTGCGCGGTTTGAGCCGTGCATCTATGAATGCGCAGGATGGTATTGCCCTCTTGCAGATTGCGGAAGGAGCCTGTAACGAAATTGACGATATCCTGCAACGCCAGCGCGAACTTGCGGTGCAGGCTTCTTCTGACACGCTAACATCCACGGACCGGGCTTACCTGGACTTGGAATTCACACAGTTGTCTGAAGAAATCGATCGTATCACCAAGTCTGCCCAATACAACACCATGACCTTGTTGGATGGGACCGGATTCGGTGCGGGTGAAGCCGGTTCCATTCTGCACATTGGTGCAAATTCTGGGGCGGCCAACGAAATTTCTATCCATCTCGGTTCTATTTCCACGGGAACCCTGGGTATGAGCACCAGTGGTACTGATGCGGTAGGACTTTCGACTCAGGCTTCCGCGACTAGCACACTTTCCGTAGTGGACACCGCGATGAATACGGTGAACTCCTTACGCGCGGATCTGGGATCGTATATCAACCGCCTGGAACATACAATCAATAACATTGATAACCAGGAATACAATACCGAAGACGCTGAATCGCGAATCCGCGATGTTGACTTCGCCACCGAGACCACGGAGTTCACCCGCAACCAAATTTTGGTGCAGAGTTCGACCTCTATGCTGGCTCAGGCGAATTCCGTACCGCAGACCGTGCTCAGTCTGCTCCAATAGTTTGACCGATTCAGCAAATAAATCTCCTGGTATCAGGCAATACCGGAAGATTTGGACTGAAGCGGCATAAATTGTTCTTCTTCTTCCACAGCCAGTGGGAGGGAAGGCAAAACCCCGCAACAAGGATGTTGCGGTTTACTCACAGACACGGAGGTTAAGACCATGAGAATCAATCATAACATCAGTGCGATGATTACTCAGACGAGCCTGAACAATGCAGACTCGTCCATGAGCAAGTCCCTGGAAAAACTGTCAACTGGTTTGCGCGTCAACCGAGCCTCGGATGACGCTGCCGGCTTGGCGGTTTCGGAACGCTTGCGTTCCCAGGTGAAGGGCATGAGCCGTGCGTCCATGAACGCACAGGATGGCGTTGCCCTCTTGCAGATCGCCGAAGGCGCCTGCAACGAGATCGACGACATCCTGCAACGTCAACGTGAACTCGCGGTGCAGGCTTCTTCTGACACGCTGACTTCCACAGACCGGGCTTACCTGGACCTGGAATTCACGCAGTTGTCCGAGGAAATTGACCGTATCACCAAATCCACGCAGTACAACACCATGACCCTGCTTGACGGCTCGGGTTTTGGCGCTGGAGACGCTGGTTCTGTTCTGCATATCGGCGCCAACGCCGGTGCTTCAGACGAAATCAACGTGCACATCGGTTCGGTTTCCACGGGTTCGCTCGGCATGAGCACCAGTGGCGCCAACGCGGTGGGCGTATCCACACAGAGCGCGGCAACTACCGCGATCACATCTGTGGACACCGCCATGAACACCGTGAACGAATTGCGCGCGAATTTGGGTTCCTACATCAACCGTCTGGAACACACGGTCAACAACCTGTCCAACCAAGAATACAACACCGAAGACGCTGAATCACGTATTCGCGACGTCGATTTCGCCACCGAGACAACGGAGTTCACTCGCAACCAGATTCTGGTGCAGAGTTCGACTTCCATGTTGGCTCAGGCGAATTCTGTGCCGCAGACCGTGCTCAGTCTGCTTGGTTAACCGTACTGACGACAACCTCTCTTTGGCCGGGAACGCAGGCACGTTCCCGGCTTTCCGATTTCCTATCTTTGTCACCCTTGTGATTTGCCTTTCTGAATATTTGGAGTCTGCCCCTAAGACCGCATTGACGGCCATTCATCATCGCATTGTTGGAAAAAAGGGTCTTCTCAGCGGAGCTCGTGTCATTCAGGATTTGTTGACACGACTTTTGGAACCACGCCGACTGGAAGAGCAAATTTCCCAATGGGAACCTTGGCAATGGGAATGCATTCAATGGATTTATTTGGCACGGAGCCGCGGTTTAGAGTATGCTGAAATTTTAGTCTCTGTTCC
>DATIQS010000479.1:0-4097 GCA_035470605.1 Fibrobacteraceae bacterium | reverse complement strand
AGTATGGCGAAGTAGCCCAATTTCTTCGAACCGCCGTATGCGGACCCGCTTGTACGGTGGTGTGGCAGGGGAACGCGGAATCAATATTCCGCGCCCCTATGCCGATTGGTACGCCAAACATTGGTGCAGTCTAGGTGATGTAGGTTGCCCTCATGATGAGGGGTTCAGCCTAGGGCTCCTCTAAAAATTCCCGTTTGGTTCATTTCGGCTACGATACGTCCAAATGATCCGGCAATGTCATTAACGCGATCAAGGCCGGAACTTGGATGTGTGCCACTAATCGAGCAAGCCCGAACGGAGGATCATCTTGTTCTCCAAAATTTTTTGCGTCCGTTCCCCAGCATCCTCCGAGTGCACCATCGGCGACTGTCTGTCTGTTATTCCATGCTGAAAATTTCCAGATCCTGGTTTTTCCCCTTCAATTGAAACGTTCCTTGAGAGGTCGCTCTGTAACCGGCGAGGTTGGGCATCTTTCGTACAAAGGAATCAGAGACTAGCAGGTCTTTTTTTAGCAAATTGCAGAGGGCTTGAATTCTGGCGGTGGTGTTGAGCGTATCGCCGTGATAGGCCATGGCGCTCCCAAAGTTGCCCACCTCGGTGGAAATGACTCGCCCGATGTGGATGGCTGCTTTAAATTGCGGGGAGTGATGAAACCGTTTTTCAAACCAAGGACGGCAGTTGCGGAAACAAATGACTAAATCTTGGAAGCAGGTAAGAGGCCGTGCTGTTTTGCGGCAGATTCGCATTGGCCAGGAGAGAATCACACCATCTCCGGCAAACTGATAAATTTCTCCGTGGTTTTCCTCGCAGCAGTTCGAGACGAGGTGGAAGTATTCCCGGAGAAAGGCGCTGTAGGCTTCATGGCCGATCTCTTCGGCCAGGGTTGTGGCGGATCGTAGGTCGAGAAAGAGAAAGATGCGTTCTTCCTCCACGGCATCCTGGAACTTGCCGAGCAAAGCGTTAGCCATGACCCGGAATCCAAATTTTTTGGTGACCGATCGTACGAACGTGATCGCGAAGGCGATGACGAACGCATAAAGAATGAATACTTCTGCTTCTGGCTCTTTGATTAGGCTGCAGAGTTTTTCTTTCCCTGCGGGACTGAACATCTCTCCGCTTTCGCGGAGAGACCAGAGGAGAAATACGGCGAGGATGTTTGCGAATAACATTCCACTGAAAAACAAGAGGCGCATGATCAGCGTTTGACCCCAGGGACGTTGAAATCGGCCATCGCCGAGGACAAAGACTTCATATATCCCATGGGAAAGGCCAGAAAGAATAGCGAATTGAATCAGGGTTGCCATTAGGGTTTCCCAGTCCAATAGATTGGGGCGTCCAAAGAATCGCAGTAGAAAGAAGAAGGTGCAGGCCAGCAACCAGGCGATGGCATAGAAGGCGATGGATTTTGCCTTGCGAAGCTGGATACGAGTCAGACTCATGGCCTTAGTGGAGAAAGAGAGGCAGACACCAGAGCAGGAGGACGAAAATAGCCTCGGGCCCCGCCTTGCCGATTAAGAGGAATGATCCCAAAAAGAGGATAAGAAGTCCAAGGAGGAAAAAAGCGATGAGGCGTAACCATGCCTTTGCACGGGAGCGTTGCTTTACGGGCGGCGTCAGCGGTTCCTCTGTTCCCATGGAGGCCAAACTAGCAACTTTTTAAGGAAGCCATGCATCCACACCTGTGATGATGGGCTCAAGCAAGGTGTCCCCATTGGATGATATCCAGAGGATGCGACGATTCCCATCCTGGTTGGACTGGAAGAGGATTCCTGGACGGCCTTGCCAGCGTTGAGGGTGTGGGTGGGTATCCTCTCCTTGGAAGTCAAGGCTGGAGCGTAGGGGGTGTTCCTCGCCACTTTGCACATCTAGTACGGAGAGATTTCTCAGGTTGATCCCTGTTTCCAGGTAAAGGCCGTGCCCTTCTTCCGACCATTGCAGATCGTGGATGTCCCGGCCTGTCGCTAGTGTTTGGATCTGGTCGTTGTAGGGACTCCATAGCATGAGGTCCCAGGTGGTGTCTCCTGCGGCGCGAGCTAGGTAGGCGAGGTTCGTTCCATCTGGGCTGAATCGCGGCAGATGCGTTTCCTGTTCTGGAGGCGTGATGGCTTGGCGATGTCCGAGCGTGAGATTGCTGACGAAGAGGCGCGTGCGCCCGGCGCTGTCGCTGATGATTGCGAGGCTACGGCCATCTGGTGAAATGTTGAATTCCTGGATCTTTCCATGGTGTCCCTGGCTGAGATTCATCGGGTGTGTGCCATCCCATGTGGTGCGGAACAGGTCCTGGCGGGTGAGGGAGAGGCTTTTTATGTAATAGATCCAGTTTTCATAGGGTTCCCAGGCTGCGGATAGGATCAGACCTGACGTGTCGGGCAGAAGATGGGGTGTCTTTTCTTGGGTGGATTGGAGGTATAAGCGGGTGTTTCCATTGCCGGAATCCACCAAAAAGAAGAATTTTTGTCTGGACCAGGCCATTTGCGCATCGCGAATGCGTGCGGGGCTACGGGTGAGTCGTGCTGCACGGGCGCGTTGATGATCGGCAATCCAAACGTCTTGACGATTCGCCTCCACGGTCTGCAAGAAGAGGTAATCCCTATCCTGCTGCGGAATCACAGCCTGGTTTTCTCTGGGGGTGGCTAGTCTTTCTTCGCCGAGTTTTTCCGCAAAACTGCTGTCCGGGCGAATGCTTTCGTTTACGTGTAAGGTGCGGAATTCCCAATCAAGGCTTCCGTCTTGGTTAAACCAGGCTATAGCTAGGGATACCGCTTCCCCGCGTCGCCCGGGGCATAGGACCCAGGTATCTCGAACATGGAGGGGACGCTCCAGCAGACTGTTGGTCCCTGATAGGACCACCAGATCGAGGCCAGAGGTCATTCGCACTAGGGAATCTGCAGCCGTGGAGGTTCCGTCCCAGAGCATGATTTGTGCTGCGGGTTGTCGTTTCCAGGAGGCGCGGGTTTCTTGGATTTTTTGCAGGATCCCCTGTAGATTTTCTTTTCCTGTTGGGCGAGAGAATGCGAATACAGCGACTTCTCGCTGCCCGCTTTTGAGCCAGGAAACGGCGGGAAGCCAGGGGAGGGCCTTTTCCCAGTGCCCTCGCTGAATCCATGAGGAATCCATGCGGCTTTCTAGGATGTGATCTACCGGTAATTGCGCATAGAGTTCGACCAGACGCGCTTGGTTGGTGTCGGCGGTGTCTCCTGAGAAGAGACGGCCTGCATCCAGGCGAATTAGGGCTGGGTATTGCACGTGCAACTGGTCAAGAACCGTCTTGCGGCGGGATAGGCCTCCCACCAGGTTTTCCTGGTCCCAGAAGGCAAGCACTTGACCTTCGGTGTTGCCGGTGAATGCAAGGGCGAGGTATTCCCCATGATCCATCCGGGCCTCCTTGGCACAAGCCTGGAGAATTGCCAGTGCGTCAAGATCGGATGGGTCGCGGCGTAGGGCTTTGTGTGCGAAATCCTCTGCTTGGGTGCAGGTCCCGTGTTCCCATTGTTCCCGGGCCAATCGTAGGTAGTCGACTTCCTCGCTGTGGGGGAGTGGGGGGTGGACTTGTACTGTGAGGGTATGTTCAAGGCCGAGGTCACCCAGAGACCGCACCGCATATTCCAGTCCCAAGGTGTTGAGTTGTACGCCGAGTCCTGCCGCTAGTCCGCGCATCCAGCCCAGTTCAGGATCATGAATGTCGTACTCATAACCAAGGCGCGTAAAGAGAATGTGCCGCCAGTTCCATTCGCCACCCGCATGCAGGCGCTGTTCCGCGTCATTGGATTTCGTGTAGGCGATTTGCCATCCCCAGGGACTGGTGCTGTCGGCGAATCCGATGCCCAGTCGCACCAAGGTTGGCAATTTTTCTAGGGTCTCTGTTCCAGATCGGTAGGTAAAACCATGGGCAATATTTTGAATTGCCAGAGAACCCTTGACGCGCATCGGAAAATTCCAGGAGGCCCCCAGATCTAGGGCATATCCGTCGCCAGGTACATCGTCCAATTGCGAGTGCAGCCAATTGCCACGAAATCCTAACCACAAGCGTTCGCGCCAGGCCTCAAAGCCCCAGCCGACACCCAGACTGAAATCCATGGCTGACGCATCGCTCTCCT
>DATIQS010000478.1:0-7926 GCA_035470605.1 Fibrobacteraceae bacterium | reverse complement strand
CAATCCACCGTGCAGGAGGCCGTGTGGACAGCCGTATCGCATTGATGTAGCACAAAGCCATCTGGCCCGCACAGAAAGGAATTTCCCCAGAAGCGCAAAGGTCCTTCATCACCCGTGCGGTTTACCGCCAGAGTGAAGAGTCCATTGGCGATGGAATGCGCCCGCATCGCGGTGCGCCAGGCATCGAGCTGACGCGGATAAAGATCCGGCGATTCGCCCACATCCCAGCCAATTGCGGTAGGATAAATCAGCAATTCAGCGCCCTGAAGCGCAAGAATTCGCGCCGCTTCAGGAAACCACTGATCCCAGCAAATCAGCAGACCTAAGCGCCCCGCCGAAGTGGACACCACTTGGAAGCCCTCATCCCCCGGCATGAAATAATATTTCTCGTAAAAACCGGGATCATCGGGAATATGGCTCTTACGGTAATGCGCAACGATGGAACCATCCCGTTCAAAAACCAAGGCGCTGTTCTGATAAACGCCAGGAGCTCGTTTCTCAAAGAAAGGGAAAACAACAACAGCACTCAATTTTCTGGCCATGTCCGCCCAGTCATGCACAAACTTATGATCAAGAGGAATCGCACAATCGAAATGCCGTGGGTGTTCTTCTACGGGGAAATAAGCCGTATGTACGAGTTCCGGGAGAACCAGTAAATCTAATTCACTCCCGATAAAATTTCCTGCCTGTTCTAAATAATAACGTTGGGTCGCCTCGGCATCGCCTTGCCACGCGCCCTGAATCCAAGAGATATTGGTACGCCGCATAGCAAAAATATAATCGCTTGAAGAGCCTCTTTCCAGCAAGTTTAGATCCGAAAAAACGATGTCCACATTTCCCGTAGGATAGAGAACCCTGCACAGGTGAGAATTCTTAAAAACGCTTAGCAGGCTTGGGTGATGTCTGGCGCCACCTCGTCCTGAACGGTTTCCTGCACGACATTGATCACCTGATCTGGATCCCACTGATAGCCGATGCCCGTAATGGTACGAATACAGTTCTGATAAGGCTTGATCTTGTCGCGAATACGGGTGATTACGATATCGACACTTCGAGGCCCCGATCTTGCGTCCATGCCCCAGACGCGTTCCAGAAGCATGTTGCGAGAGGCGGTTCGGCCATTGCTGCGGATCAGCACCTGTAGAACCCCAAACTCTCGTTGTGTGAGATTGACGCGATTTTTGTTCACCCGCAAGAGGTGGCGGTCAAAGGAGATATCAAAGCCGTGCAAACGATAGGCATCCTCGGAATGGGAGGAATGTTTAAGCAAAGTATTGACACGAGCCAACAGCTCTTTCGGAGAAAAAGGCTTACGCACATAATCATCCGCGCCCACCTGGAAGCCAATCAACACATCGGACTCCTGGGTTCGTGCCGTAACAAAAATGATGGGAATGTTTTTCAGGCGTTCGTCGCGTTTCATACGACGGCAGACTTCCATTCCAGTGATTCCTGGAAGACTGATATCCAGAATAACCAAATCCACACTTTCATCGTTCAGAATGCCCCACGCCTCATTGCCATCCATGGCCAAAAAGACCTGAAAGCCATCCTTGCTCAAGGTGTAGCGGATCAACTCCAGAATATCAGAGTCATCATCAACAGCAAGTATTTTCAAATTCATGCTTACAATTTAGGGAGCGGATGTTAGGAAACGGTTATTTCCACTTCATCTCAATTCTGCTGTTGAAATTCAAACATTCATGACACAATCCTGAAACCACGGATGGCTGTGCGTTCATTAGGTTTAGCATGTGCTTTTTTGGAAGGATTTATGAATAAAACAAAAACTTTGATGATCCCTTTAGCCCTGGTATTCTTGAGCTGGGCGGCGGAATCCCCCGTCATCAATCTGAAATTGTCCGAATTACGAATCCAGACGGAGAAGGTGAAAAAGGACATCCAAGAGGAAGAAAAATCCTGGGCGGAAGAACAGTCGCGGGAAACCGAAGCGGAAAAAAAACGCAAAGAGCGCTATGAAGCCTATACCCAGGAACGCATTGAAATGCAAAAATCCTTAGAAACGCTGGATCAGCAAATCCAGGAGCGTATGGACCAAGTGGAGGAAATCAAAACCCGCAGCAGCAACATGGATGGGCAAGTCCTGTTTCTACGATCTGTCATTCTAAGCGAATGCCGCGGTTATGCAGACCTCGTTGCCAATGGTTTTCCCTACCGCGCAGAAAAGCGCACCGAATCCATCCAATTGCTCATTGACGACCTGGCCAAAGACCGAATCAGTCCCGAAGAAGGCTTCAACCGGCTCTGGGTGCTGTACCAAGCGGAGCAAACGGCAGCCTCGGAAGGAGAAATTTACAGTGGCCAAATGGATGCCGGGAATGGGCAAACATTCGCGGTCAAATATATGCGCGTGGGCAAACAAGCACTCGCCTATATGAGTCCCGCCGGAGACCGACTGGGCATTCTCATCAAAGGAAAGGATGGGAAATGGGACTGGATGCGAGAAAACGCTATGGATCTCGATATGCGGACCCGGGTCCGGAATGCCATCGCGGTTGCAGAAGGCAAGGCGGTTCCCGGCTTTGTCCCCTTCCCTTTCTGGTTTAACGCGGAGGAACGCAAATGAAGCACCTGATGATGATTCTGTGCGCCCTGCTCCTCCTCTCCGTGGCAGCCCAAGCCGAGGACAAAGGCAATCGCCGGCGGCAAGAAATCGCCGACCAGGCGGAGCTGACTAAAGCGGAGCAACAACTCAAATTTTATATGGACCAACTGGAAAAAGTGAAGGTCAAACGCTGGCAGGACAAACGAAATGCCATTGCCAGGAAGGAGGCCTTCTCCGAAGCCTGGGAGGACATCCGCCGAGAAATGGACCAGTTGGCCCAACGTAAGAGCCAGCAGGAAGGCTCATTGATGCGCCTGGATAATCAGGTTCAACAGATGGAGACGGAAATTAAGGCCAAGGAGGATCGCCAAAAAGAATTCGGCATCCAAATTTCTGAAAAAGCAGCAGAACTTGTCAAAACGATCCAGGGCTCCTTTCCCGACAAGAATGAACGAGCGATCGCCAGCCTGCGCCGCATCCAATCGGACATGGAGGCACGTGGATTCCACCCTTCCGCAGACGGCATTCAAAATCTCTTCCAGCAGCAAAAGCTCCGTTTTGCCCTCGGAGAAAGCCGTGAAATCGTGCGAGATCAATTTACACTGGAACGCATTACTCCAGCGAATCCGGCCGAAAACATGAAGCGCGACGTTCCTAAAACGCCAGGAATTGTCGCTGGATACTTTGTACGCCTCGGTACGGTGTACAAGGCGTTTATCAGTACGGAGACACCTGACGCAGCCATCTTGGCGCGAAGTGGCAACTTAGGGGAGCATCCTTGGATTTGGCTAGAAAACATTTCTGTGGAGACAAAAAAATCCCTCCAGAATTCTAAAAACTTGATCCTGAATCAGGATTCGCTTCAAGCCCCGCTGATCCTCCCTGTGGACGTAATCCTGCGCAAGGCTACAGGAACCGGATATGCCGCCGAGGAGCAAAAGTCCATGCTCGACCACCTGAAAGAAGAGTGGCACGGAGCCGGATTCGTGATCTATTTTCTCCTGATCATTGCCACAGTGGCACTGCTCATTGTTGGGGAAAAAATCTTCATTATCCTGTTCCGAACGCTAGGTTCCAAGCGGGCCTACAGAAAAATCATCCGCCTGTTAGACCAAGGCAAACTGGAGGACGCACGCCAATATGCATCACGGCGTCACTCATCCACAGGCAAGGTCCTTCATGCCATTCTGGAACAAGCGGAAGGGCCACGCCATGAGGCGGAAGAAGCCGCTTATGCCACCATGCTCCATCTACAACCCCCAATGGAACGCAACATCAACACAATCAACATCCTAGCCGCAGCGGCGCCGCTGGTGGGATTGCTCGGCACCGTTTCCGGCATGATCAACCTCTTTTCCGCCATCACCATGCATGGCACGAACGACCCAAAAATCATGGCCGCTGGAATCGCCGAAGCGCTCCTCGCCACCAAATGGGCGCTGATCACCGCACTACCGCTGATGCTGATTTTCAACATCACCTCCAATCTCATGGGCAAAGCCGTAGGCGATATGGAAAAATATGCGGCCTCCCTTCTCAACAAGATTTACGTGGGCAAGGGACATGCTTGATTTCATCATCGAGTCCTTTAAGCACGGCGGATGGATGCTCTTACCCATCTATCTCGCCTCGGTCTGGGCGTGGATCCTGGTGGTGCGCACGGTTTTTCGCCTCTGGAATCTGGCCTTATGGCATGGTACCTGTAAGCGTTTGGCGCGGAACCCGGAACAGATTTCAATCTGGGTGGAATCCCGCTACGGCCGATGGATGCGCAGTACCCTTGCCGGGAACCTGTTGCGGCGCCTCGTCGCTCTTCCGTCCGCAGCCACACGCGAGGATTACGAATCCACCGTGGACGAAGTGCTGAAATGGAAGGCGATTGATCTGGAAAAGGAAATTCCGTTAATCGGAGGGATCGCAGCCATGGCTCCCTTGCTCGGTCTACTGGGCACCGTAACCGGCATGATCACCACCTTCGACGTCATCAGCGCCTTTGGCACCAGCAACCCCTCCCTGATGGCAGACAGCATCTCCGAAGCACTGGTCACCACACAAGATGGCCTCGCTGTGGCTCTCCCTCTAATGGTCGTCCACATGTTCCTCTCCAATTACCGTGACCGTATAGAAGCAGACGCCCATGAACTCTCCGTACGATACATCCAACACCAACTTGACGCGGAGGAATCCCAATGATCCGCAGTGTCCGTAAACGGGAAAGCAAGGAAGTCGAAGTCAACGTCACGAACATGATCGACGTCATTTTCGTGCTACTAATCTTCTTCATCCTCTCTACCACCTTCACCAAGGAAACCGGCATCGACATCACCAAACCCACCGCCGAATCCGCAGGGCAACTCGACAAGGAATACGTTCTCATCGGCGTCACCCGCGATGGCACAGTCCATCTCAATGAACGTCAGGTAGACATGGCCATGTTGCAGGCCATCCTCAAGCAAGAGATTCTGCGTGATCCAGATAAATCCGTCGTCATTGCCGCAGATCGAGGCGCGGACATGGGAACCATTGTGGACATCATGGATGAATGCAACCTCGCCAGTGTAAAAAAAGTATCGGTTTCCGCACCTACCCAGTGAGGACTTTGTGATTGTATTGCGTCTTTTCGGGTGGATCTCCACGAATCTTCTAGCGATTGTTATCGCCGTGGCGCTCAGTTCTGGACTGTTTGTCATCCTCCCCGTCCTCCAATTCAAAAATTTACACGCGCCGCTGGTCCCCACCAAGGTCCACCAGATCACTCCTGTGCAGGACATCCTACCGCAACACAAAAGGAAAGAGCCCCCCAAGGAGCAAAAACCGCAAAAGACCTTACAGCAGAATAAGGAAGCCCCCAAAACCATGGCGCGCTCCCGTTTTGCCATGGACCTCGCCGTCGGTGGCGGCAGTGGTGGCGGTGGCGTCGCCGTTGGCGGAGTAGGAGGGGCAGAAGGGGAACAGTCCTCTTACCAAGAAGGAGAGGCGGACGTGGATGCGATGCCCTTGCGTCAAGTGGCCCCGGCTTATCCCGAGGAAGCGCGGAAAGCAGGCGTTTCTGGAACCGTACGCTGTCTATTGACCATTGACGAAAACGGTATGGTCAGTAACGTCGAGATCCTCGAGTCACCCGGCAATTACGGCTTTGAGGAAGCCATCCGCGAAGCCGTCACCAAATGGCGATTCAAACCCGCAGAGGTCAATGGCATTCCTGTGCGCCAAAAACTGGAGCAACCGTTCAAATTTTGAACCGCTTCCTCGGCCTCAAATTGGCTAGGCAAGCCCCAAAAACCTTATCATGGCCAGTATTGTTCGTGGGGACAGTTCAAACAGATAAAGATGGAACTAACGGACGCAGTTAACCGTTGCAATTCGACCACAATACGTCCAAATGATACGACGATGTTGCTAGCGCGACCAAGGCCAGAACTTAGATATTTAGGGCTTGCTGGAAAGTGATTTTACCTAGTATTTACAAGGTCTAAGCGACGGATCATGCGATTTTTTGTGAAAATAGGGCCCTTGCATCAGATAAATGACAAAGCCACATCTCGCACCCCTCGAATCCAGCAGACTGTTTTCCAATTTGAGGAGTATGAACCCATATCCTCTCACAGCCGTGAAAATCGTCAATGGCGCAAAGAGCGAGGGATCATACTAGGGGCGCCTCCCGTATGCCGTCCTCCGCTTAATCGTGTTGAACGCAAGAATGCGGCCAAAAAAGTTCGCCAAAACGAGCTGGATCGCATCGGAGTTGAAGGGAAATTCGGCGTTGCCAAACGCCGCTTTCGCCTCGACCGGTTGATGACATGCCTACGTAAGTGCTCGGAATGTGCCATCAGCCTCGTGTTCATGGTGATGAACCTGAAAAAGTTTGTGCGGCTTCTTTTTGTGCGTAGCGCTTTTTCCATCCAGAATCTGACTTTGGGTTCGACCTTGCGCGTCAGTGAGGATTATTCAGCATCTAAACGCTGGCTGACCATGGCCTGAAGCCGCAGGAATAATTTTCCAACGGGCCCTACGGAGACAAATCCAAGATAAGATTGTGTTGCGAAACGAAGTGACAGGGGTTGCCGCCGATCAGTTGGATGATATCTCCGTTCGAGCTTGCTCGTTTACGGAGACATATCCAAGGTTGGCTCGTGTTACGGAACGAAGTGACCGTGGGTTGCCGCCGATCAGTTGGACACCGGGTGGCTTTTGAAAGCGCGAAACCCGCGGTTTCTTTGCCTAAAGGAATAAAAACGAGGCTATTTATAGGACGTAATAGAAGCCCGCGTTTCAGAGTGTCCTGGATAAGAAAGTCTGATCAGATAAACTCCTTTTGGCAAGTTCATCGCTTTCAAGTCTATCTGTTTTGAATAAGAACCGACTTTCTGATATTCGTTTACCACATTCTGAATCAAGGCCCCGTAACCTGTGTAGATGCCGATTTTTACCTTGCCGGCCTTTTGCACATTGTAGTTCGCCACAATAAGTCCATTTTTATAAGAAATGCCTAAGTCCCTTCTCCAACCAACAGAGGCCGTGGTGATACTCGTTGAGCCAACAGAAATTTTGAATTCAACAATCACCTGCTTTGTATCGGAAGTAACAGCTTGGCGAACCACGTAAGTCTCTCCGTCTAAAACTTTGTCTGGATAATGCCCAACGCTTACCGTCTTAGAACTAATCGTCCATTCGGCATAGATGTAGGCCGTTGTTGCATTATAGCTGACGACGTCGCCATTTGCCGCAAACCAATGCCCCGCATCGCCATCCGCCGTGTTCCCGGAATATAAGGACCCGTCTGCGTTGACGCCACTAATCATCGATGCCGTAATTGCTGATGCGGAAACTCCAAGCGCGGAGGCGATCTGATCAAAGTCAATGTTCACCGTGGTTCCGCTGTAATCATCAGAAATGGGCAATGTTACCTCGTATGTAATCGTTGTTGTATCTGAAGAAGAAGAGCCCGTTGTAGCAGAAGAGGATGAGCTGACCACAGAGGACGAGGAGCCTGTGGCGACAGAAGACGAGGAGGTTGTCGAGGAATTTGTCGATGTGACCACTTTTGCGTTATCCCAGTCATAGTCCAGCTCGAAATTGTTATACCATTTCGTATAAGGGTCCGCTTTCGCAGAAATTCCCGAGTCCAATTTCAGCGTGTAACTGTGATGGGTGGTGCGAGTTGTTTCGCCCACGTAATCATAATCCGTGTTGCAGATAATGGCGAACACGACACTGTTTTGAGGCGTCTTGTCTAGGTTCAAGACAGCAGAATTGTTTCCAAATGCCGGGGTGCTATAAACCGGAGTCCCGTCTGTTGCACGGTAGGCGATCTGAAGGCTCATGCTGTCCTCCGCATTTTGCAGGGTAAGCTGCACCTT
>DATIQS010000477.1:0-3330 GCA_035470605.1 Fibrobacteraceae bacterium | reverse complement strand
CGCTAAGATTCCAGACCAGACCGTCAACGAAGATGAGCCATTTAAGCCGATTCCTATGGATGGAGTGGTGAGCGACAAGGACAACTCCAAGTCTGATTTGCGTTGGGAAATCACTGGCAATAAGGAACTTATGGTGGAAATGGACAAGATTAAGGGCCAAATCCGTATCAAACAACCACGTCCAGATTGGAATGGCAAGCCTGAAAAGATTTCTTTTACGGTGACGGATCCTGAAGGAGCTTCGGCGACGACTTCCGCGACGTATACGGTAATTCCGGTCAATGATCCTCCTTCTGCTTTAAGTCATTCCTATACCACCAAGGAAGGGGAGAAATTGGTGGTGGGTAAGGATGAGGGGCTCCTGGAAGGGGCGACTGATCCTGATGGAGACAAACCTTCTGAAGTGGCTGTGGTTGATCGTCCCGTCAATGGGACCCTGAATTTGGGACGCAATGGAGCGTTCACATACTTCCCCAAAAAAGGCTTCTCTGGCGTGGATGAGTTCACTTTCAAGGTCCGAGACCGTCAAGGTGGACAGTCTAAGCCGGAGCGCGTGGAAATCAATGTGCAGTTCAAGTTAGGGGAGTTGCGTGCCACTCCGAAGGACGATGAGAAAAAAACAGACGACTCGAAGACTACTTCCAAAACAAAGAAGTCTTCAAAGAAAAAGAAGTAATTTCCCTTTTGAATTCAGGGTCTGGCTGCAATGGTCGGACCTTTTTTTTTGGTGAATTGATATATTCGGGACATGCGCCTTACTGATCGCCAAATAGGATTGTTGACCGTTCTCCTTTTTGTCGCCTTGGGAATATGGATTACCGGGATGATGATCAAGAAAAGTCAAGAGACGACTCATCGCATCTGGGTGGAGTTTTCTGAACTTGGTTCTTTGCAGCCGGAGGATCCAGTGACGTCTATGGGGTTTCAGGTGGGGAAGATCGGGACTGTGACATGGTTGGGAAGGCGGGCTCGTGTGGAACTCTTGATGGATCAGCCTATGGTGATTCATGAAGGGACAATCTTTCGTGATGAAAATTTCTCCTTGATGGGACAGCGCCGGGTGGAGATCCTTCCCAATTATCATGGGGCCATTCTTCCTACGGATCATGTGTTTCAAGGGGTGTTTGAACCCGGGATTGCAGAGGTCTTGCATAACGTTGTTGAGGTCCGGCGTCAGGTGATGGCGATTCAGGATGTGGTTCTGTTGTTATGCCGTGGCGACTCAGCCAATCCGTCTTTGCCCCATCTCCTCGGGACTTCCTTGGATCGCTCTGAACAGTTGATCTCTCAGTTGGAACGGACCTTGGCGGTGGCTCAGCCCCGTCTTGTCGGCTCGCTGGACCAGATCGGTGCTTTGACAGATCAGACTGTTCGCGTTACCCAGCAGGCGGATTCCATTTTGCAGATAAAGACACAGGAAGGAAACGAGAAGATCGCTCAGGTGAGCCAACTGGTGGGAAAGATGCAGTCTTCTGTGGATCGTGTTGCACTTTTTTTACAGGATATCCAGTCCAAGTCGATCTATGCGGAGATGCTGCAGAAACGAGAACTGATTGATCAATTACAGAAATATCTGGAAACGCTTCAGACTTCATTGACAGCCCTTCGAGGGAACGGGGGGTTTAACATTGTGGATGAGCATGGCAAAACACGGGGCCTTATCGGAATTAGTAACCTGAATTTATTTGGGAAAACCGCAAGGGAACGAGCGGCAGTGCATCATGACTCCAGTGGTCACTGATTCTCAAATCCACCGTTTTCGTGCTGGTGAAGAAGAGGCTCTGGCTCGTTTGATGTTGGATTGGGGGGATGACCTTGTTTCTCCATCCCCAGAGGTTTTGACCAGGAATATTGTTCAGATCCGTCGCGTTGGGGGCGATCTTTTTGTGATTCCCTCTTCGTCTAGGGAGGCCTTGATTGCTTATGCGCAAGTTGGGGATCACTCCATGGTGGGATTGGATGTCGCCATGGAACTTGTTGCTCTATTGGTGGCACGGGAGTATCGAGGTCAAGGTTTGGGTTCTCTTCTCATCGACTATGCGGCATCATGGGGAGTGCAACATGGCTATGGGGTCATGACTCTCAGTTCCCAAATGCACCGTGTAAATGCGCATCGGCTCTACCGTCGTTTGGGTTTTTCTGAATTTAAACAATCGATTTTTTTTTCGCAAAGATCTCTCTTTTTGATCCTAATGACCGCGTTGTATACAAGGAGGAGCTCTGTCCGGCCGATGTGCATTCCGTTCGTGCTCAACCGCTTACGGCTCTGCCATTTAGCGGGGTGCGGTCCACTTTGTGGAAATCATGTAAAGCATGAACGGACAGATCAGGAGGGATAGAGCCGGCCTTGAATTGCAGGATCTCGGTTTAACGAGAAATATCCTGTTCTGTACACGGCAATCGAGACGTCTTTCGGAACACCCAGACCTTGTAGAGGCTAAAGGACGTGAGCACATAAACAATGTTTGCCATTACATGTGCCACATACCCGGGTTTGAACCACTGCGCAGACCAGTGCGCAAATCCCGCCACAGGAGGCCAATGCAGCAGGCACCATTCTGAGCCCAACAAGACGCCTAAGTTCAGGAAGTAACTGAAGGCGAATACCACCAGAAAGCGCAAGATCTCTCGGCCATGGGCATTCTGACTTTTAAAGTTCCAAATGCGGTTGCACAGGTAGCTATTCACACCGCCCGCCACATAACCGAGGAAGTTTGCCAATACGACAGAGACGTCTAGAACCTGATGTAACACCCATACCACCATTAGGGTAATCCCGGTGTTCAAGAGTCCGATCGCGTTGTACTTGAAGAAATGGACCATCATTACTTACAAAAGTACCAATCTATATGAGTTTTTAACCCTATAAAGGTTCTAAAGCCCGCTGTTGATCGGGCCGACGCATCGTGGGCGAGTTCGCCTGGTCAAGTGGATTAGATGATCGCTTCCGTAAGATTTTTGTAATCGAGAGTTATGGCGGCGCGAAACCTGATTCCGGTGGTTTGAAAAATTGTTCATTCGCTGTCCGCCAAGCGGGCTGCTTGCTTTCGTTTATGCTCGTCTAGCTCGGTTTTGCGGATGCGTAGGGCATTGGGGGTCACCTCAACCGACTCGTCGTCATTGATGAAGGTGATGCATTCCTCCAGGCTTAGGCGGCGGTAAGGGGTGAGCAGAATGTTGTCGTCGGAGCCTGAGGCGCGCATGTTGGTCAGGTGTTTGGATTTTGTGCAGGCCACAATGATGTCCACATCGCGGTTGTGCTCGCCGATGATCATGCCTGGATAGACATCTACTCCGGGTGGAATGATCATGTAGCCACGCTCCTCCAGC
>DATIQS010000476.1:0-4777 GCA_035470605.1 Fibrobacteraceae bacterium | reverse complement strand
CTGAGGATGTTTGGGGAGAAGACATTGTGTCCATGGAGGTGCTTGATGCTCTGTCCGATGAGGAAAGTTTGATGGATGACGTTTGAAGCAAAGAGCTGGAATTTGGAAGATCCGATGGATTTTCAAGTGGAATGGAGATGGAAGAGGAAGACGAATTCCCGTTCCCGTGGTCCTGGATGATGAATGGTTCTGGAACCGTTGGTGGATTTACAACCGCCGAGGATGAGTTCGCGGAAGAGGAATTCTGCACGGAGGACGCTTCTGTCCCGGAAGATGGGGTCGCTAGGCTTCCCTCAAAATCAGACCATAAATCTTTGGCCTGGGCATTCCAGGTCAAAAGTAGAGTAACGGCCGTCATTTTGGCCCAAGGCAAAAAACGCATAGGACAAATCTATAAAATCAGGCTTTCAGAACTGGGCCAATCCAGCGGGTCTTTTTCCCGCATAGTTATGGGGTAACGGTCTGGAGGCGAATTCAAGGTAGGTATGCGTTGCGGAACGGAGTGACCGAAGTCTGCCTTCGGTCGTTTGGACATCGGGTGGTTTCCGAATCCATACAAAAAATCGGACAAGTGAAAGCACTTGCCCGAAGGATGAAATTTTCGAAAAATGGGTCAACTCAGCATTTGCTGTAACCGCAACTATTGCACTTGATGCAACCTTCGCTGAAGCTGAGCACGCCTCCACATTCCGGGCATTTGACCTTGTACATGTTTTGCAGCGCGTCCGAGGTCATCGCTGTGGTGGACGACGCAGACGCATGGTGGTCGTCTTTGAGTGATACCTGGGAGAAATCCACCTGTCCGAGTAGAATTGCCTCAATCCCATAGAGATCTTTGGCAATTTGATAACGGTGCAGAGTCTTGCCCAAGGCGTCAGCAAGAGACATGACGCGGCCATCACGTGTCGGCACAGACATGTGGGAGCCGATGCCTTCCAACTGGTCCACAACGTCGTGAATGGAGCCTCCGATCCGCAGGAATAGAGACGTCAAACGACTAATCGCTTCCAGGTCAGAAGCAGCAACGTCACCTGCTTTGCCAAGCTGAGCAAAGATTTCCAACTCACGCTGGTATTGGGGATCGACGGTGATGGTGACATGCATGTGCCCAAAAGGTGTCGCCTGCCGGATTCGGATTCCCGAAAGGATATTCTGGGTCTTGATGGGCCGACGAGCTTTGAAAAGATCGGGGGTGCGTTTGGTTGCTACAGCAACGGGCTCTGCGGACGCGGGTTCCTCTTTCTTTTTTAGGGTCATGGGTTGCATGGAACGGCAGCCATCGCGGTAGACCGTGATTCCTTTGCAGTTCAGGTCCCAGGCCATGGTGTAAATTTTTTCCACCTCAGCGCGGTCGGCTTGGTTTGGAAGGTTGATGGTCTTGGAAATGGATGAATCGCAATGCCGCTGGAAGGCCGCCTGCATACGCACGTGCCATTCGGGATCAATGTCATGTGAACAAACGAAAATGTGTTTCAGATCTTCGGGAACGCCTTCCAGGTGGGCGAGGGAGCCTTCTTCTGCAAGACGCTGGAACAGTTCTTGGGAATGAATCCCACGGCTTTTGGCGACCTCTTCAAAATAGGGGTTGATTTCCACCATTTTTTGGCCATCCAGAACTTGACGAATAAAGGCCAGACTGAACAGGGGCTCAATACCTCCAGAACAATTGGCGATGATGGAAATGGTCCCTGTGGGTGCCACTGTGGTGCATGCGGAGTTACGCATGGGGCGGTTGTATTTGGTGTCCCAGACGCTCCCTTTCCAATTGGGAAACACACCACGCTCATTCGCCAGAGCTTCGGATGCATTATGGGATTCGTCGTTGATGAATTTCATCACCTTTTCGCCGAATGCGATTCCCTCATCGCTGTCATAGGCGATGCCTAAGCGGAACATGGCGTCAGCAAAACCCATGACGCCAAGGCCGATTTTGCGATTGCCCTTACACATCTTTTCGATTTCCGGCAGGGGGTAACGGTTGGCCTCAATGACGTTGTCGAGGAATCGTGTGGAAGCCGTTATGGCTTCACGCAGACCGTCCCAATCATAGTCGGCTTTTTCCTTGACTTGGCGGACAAATCGGGCCACGTTGATGGAACCGAGGTTACAGGCTTCGTAAGGTAGCAGAGGCTGTTCTCCACAGGGATTGGTCGCCTCAATTTCTCCGATGTGGGGGGTTGGGTTCGCCTTGTTGATATTGTCGATGAAAATAAGCCCTGGTTCACCGGTGGTCCAAGCGCAGTCGATAATCACGCTGAAAATTTCGCGACGGGTCCAAACTTGGGGGCGGGTCTCTGCCGGCATTGCCTCGTAGGCTTCCTGGGTCAACAGTTTGGAAATGTCGTAGTTGCCTGGTTCGATGGAACGGGGGAGTACAAATTGCAGACCATTGCGGCGGTTAAAGACCAGATGGGCCCCATCTGGATCGGCGCGATAGGCTTCCATCCAGGCGTTCGGCACTTTAATGGAGATGTTGAAATTCGTAAAGGCTTTCAGGTCCTGCTTGGCATAGATGAAGGTGACAATGTCTGGGTGGGTGATGCTCATCATTCCCATATTGGCACCGCGGCGGAAGGCTCCCTGCTGGATGGCGTTGGTTGTTTCTGACAAGACCTTCCAGAAGCTGATGGGGCCGGAGGTGGTGCCTCCAGAGGACTTGATATAGTCCCCGGTGGGGCGAAGTTTATCAAAGCTGAAACCCGTGCCACCGCCTGCTTTTTGGATCATTGCGGTAGCCTTTACCGTGGAGAAAATGTCATCGATGGAATCTTCCAAGGGAAGCACAAAACAGGCGGACAACATGCCCATTTCCCGGCCGGCGTTCATCAGAGTAGGACTATTTGGCATGAACTGCCCGTCCACCATCAGATTGTAAAACAGGTGAGTTGCCTCTTCCACATCAGAGACTGTTTTTCCGTATTCGATCTCCACTTCGGCGATGGCCTTGGCCACGCGCATAAAGAGATCTTCCGGCTTTTCCAGGGTCTCTCCCTTATCGTTCTTACGCAGGTAACGCGCCTTCAGAACGCGGGTTGAATTTTCTGTCAATTTTAGAGGCAACAATGTTGCCTGACTTGTCTTTGTAGTCATGAGTTCTCCCGAACCATCTGGCTCAATCTTACTTATTCCGCATCAAGGGGTTATACAATCCATCCAACAAGATATCCCCAAGATATTGTAAGCGTTTCAAAAAAACGCCACAAGATATCGTGGTTTTGGAACATTAAAAAAACACGGATGAAAAGAGAAGGGAAAATTTTTTGTTGCTTTGTTTCCTGCTTTTTTAAACAAAAAACGCATCCTGAAAAATTGAATTTGCGCTTTTTGAAAATGAAAGAAAAAACAGATCCTTTCCTATACTTGCAAGGTGAGTTTTGTCCATCTCCAAACCCATTCTGAATACTCGATGCTCAAGGCTTCTGCCCGCATTGATGAACTCCTGCGCCGTGCTGCAGAATTACAACAACCCGCGATTGCTCTGACGGATCATGGCAATATGTTCGGGATCCTTGAGTTTTACATGGTGGCCAAGGAGCTGAAAAAGAAGAAGAATGTGGACATTAAGGCCATTTTGGGGTGTCACCTCTATGTGGATGACGAGGCCCTGGGGGGGAACGTTCCCTTGCGGGATGAAGGACAGATGCACCGTCTGACCCTCTTGGCGGAAAACGATCAGGGATACAAGAATCTGATGAAAATTGTTTCCTGGCGATACGAAACACCAGATCGTTGGGCGGCCATTCCTTTGATCCCTCAGTCCGTAATTCAAGAGTACGCGGAAGGATTGATCGCGTTGACTGGGGATTTATATAGTCGTCTGGGGGCCGATTTGGTTCAGAACCGTCGTAGCCAGGCGGGGCGTTGGTTGGAGTTTCTTTGCGAATGCTTTGATCAGGATCATTTGTATCTCACCCTTCAGGATCATGGGATCCCGGAAAATCAAATTCTGAATCAGGCTCTCCGGGAAATGTCAGTCCAAATCAATCGCCCCTTGGTGGTCACCCAGAATGTCCATTATATTCAGCGTGAAAACGCGTTGGGCCATAAGGCGTTGCTTTGTATAGGCGAGGCCCGGAAACTTCATGAATACGACTCCAAAGGTTTTCCGACCGATCAGTTCTATCTGAAAGATTCTGAGGAAATGGCGGCGTTGTTTCCCCAGGACCCAGAGGCTCTCGCGAATACGGTTCGTATTGCTGAACGTTGTCAGGTCAGTATCAAAACGGGCGTGGGGGACACTTATTGGCCGAAATACAAGTTCCCCAGCGAATATGCCGACGCAGACGAATATATCTCCCACCTCGCCTGGGAAATGCTTCCTCGGCGGTTCCCCAATGCCTCGGAGAAGGTGAAGGAACGCCTGCAGTATGAACTAGATATGGTCCGCAAAATGAAGGTGGCGGGTTACCTGTTGATCGTGCAGGACTTTATCAACTGGGCGAAGGATAATGGAATTCCTGTGGGGCCTGGCCGTGGCTCTGCGGCGGGCTCGCTTGTAACCTATGTCATTGGGATCACGAACATCGATCCGTTGAGTTTTGATCTGCTGTTTGAACGCTTCTTGAATCCAGAGCGCGTGTCCATGCCTGATATCGATACCGATTTTTCGGACAAGGAACGCTACCTGGTGATCAAGTACGTCGCCGAAAAATATGGCGAGCAATGCGTGACCCAGATTGTCACCTATGGAGCCATGAAGGCGAAGGCCGTGGTGCGGGATGTGGGACGCGTTCTCGGTTTGGAGCAGCAGGACATTAATCACATCGCCAAATTGATC
>DATIQS010000475.1:0-9563 GCA_035470605.1 Fibrobacteraceae bacterium | reverse complement strand
GGCACGTAGAGTTCGCCACCCGGAACCACCACGCTGGCGGAGAACTTGGGCTTGGCGGCATCCAGGCCCGTGCGAAAGGACGAGAGTCCCCCCAGGTCCACCACGATATGCTGACAGTTTTGCAAACTTTCCATGGTCGCTGTATCGTCGGTTTTCACCACGGCGTCGATGCGCTGCGATGGGGAAACCCCGTAGCGACCGCGGACGGAACGCACTCCTTCGACTACGGCGAAGATATGCTCAAAATCCTTTTCGATTTTAGCGTCGATATATTTCGGATTGGCTATGGGCCATGCGCGCAGAATGACGCGTTCCGAGGTAGGGAAGAGAATTTGATTGAGCTCCTCGGTGATAAAAGGCATCACCGGGTGCAAAAGGTCGAGAACACCGCGTAGCACCTGGGCGAGGATCGCCATGGCGTTCTTTTTTTCCGCGTCCATAACGTCGCGGTTAATGACACCCTTTTTAATCTCCAAATAGCTGGAGCAGACGTCGTCCCACACAAAGCGGTAGAGTTCCTGAGCAAGCTCAGCAAAATGGTACTGCTCCACCAGGTCGGTCACACGCTGGATGGTGCTATGCAAGCGGGAAAGGATCCATTTGTCTTCCAACGCAAACAAATGCACATCAGCGACCAGCGCCGAACCTTGCAATGCCCCGGCCTGTTCCAGATGTGGATACAGGAAGCGGCAAGCATTCCACAACTTGTTCGAGAAATTACGGCCGATTTCAAATTTTTCTGAGGTGTTGATGGTACGTCCATCTGGGAGCTTTTCGGGTTTGACCGGCAGACGGGCATCCTGATTATCTGTACAAAGCGAAGCCATTACGAAACGCAGCGCATCCGTACCATACTTCTCGATGATGTCCAGCGGATCCACTCCGTTGCCCAGGGATTTGGACATGGTACGGCCCTGACCGTCGAGGATCTTGGGGTGGATGTACACCTGATGGAAGGGCACCACACCGAGATTTTCCTGGGAGAAGATCACCATGCGCGCCACCCAGAGCGTGATGATATCACGGCTGGTGACTAGGATGGAGGTGGGGTAGAAGGTTTTTAACGTGTCGGTTTGTTCCGGCCAGCCCATGGTGCTGTGGGGCCACAGGGCTGAACTGAACCAGGTGTCGAGCACGGCCGGGTCGCGTTCCAGTTGGTGTTCGGGTATCGCATCGGAAACGAGATCCTTTTCCTGAGAACAAACCAGCCCGCCCTCGGTCTCGGAGTGATAATAGTACACGTCCTTTTGCCCGCCAAAGGCCTTTTGCAGATCGGCCTCTGTGCAGGTTTTGCAACTCCAGATGGGGATCTGGTGCCCCCACCACAACTGGCGGCTGATGCACCAGTCGCGTTTTTCGCCCAACCAATCCAAGTACGATTTCGCATAACGTTCTGGAATGAACTTCACTTGACCAGAGCGTACGGCCTCCATGGCATGTTCTGCCAGGGTATCCATCTTGACGAACCACTGATCGCTCAGCATAGGTTCAATCGCGGTTTTGGAGCGATCGCTATGACCAACCTGGTGCTCGTAGTCCTTGACCTCGATCAGATAGCCTTCTTCTTCCCAGGCTTTGACCACGGCATCGCGTGCTTGCATTACCGTAAGGCCAGAAAATTTACCCCCATTCTCGTTGATGTGCCCATCTTCGGTCAAAATGTTGATCATGGGCAACTTGTGACGCAAGCCGGTCTGATAGTCGTTGGGATCGTGCGCGGGGGTGACTTTTACCGTGCCCACCCCAAACTCCATGTCCACTAGAATTGCATCCGCAATTACCGGAATTTCACGGTCCACAAACGGAACCACGACGTTTTTGCCAATGTATTTCTGATAGCGAGGGTCGTTGGGGTGCACGGCCAGGGCGGTATCACCCAGCACGGTCTCGGGACGGGTGGTTGCTACGGGAATAAACCCGGAGCCATCGGCCAGCCGGTATTGGAAGGTCCAGAAATGTCCCTTCAGGTTTTCATAGTAAATCTCGTCGTCGGCCACAGCAGTCTGCAAATGGGTGTCCCAGTTTACCAGGCGCTTCCCGCGATAGATTAAGCCTTTTTTGAACAGGTTGAAGAAGGCGTGACGCACCGCGCGGGCGCATACGGCGTCCAGGGTGAAACGCTGGCGCGACCAGTCGCAGCTCGATCCGAGGCTTTTGAGCTGGGTGGTGATGCGCTTTTCGTATTCATCCTTCCAATCCCAGATACGCTTGACCAGGGCTTCGCGCCCCAGGTCGTGACGGGTCTTTTTTTCGTTTTGAAACAGGCGTTTTTCCACCACCGCCTGGGTGGCGATGCCCGCATGATCGGTTCCCGGGATCCATAGGGTATTGCGGCCGGTTTTGCGGCGATAACGCACCAGGATGTCCTGGATGGTGTTGTTGAGCGCGTGTCCCAGGTGCAAAGCGCCGGTGACGTTCGGGGGGGGGATGACAATGCTGAAGTGCTCCCCTTTCCCGCTCGGTGCAAAATTATGGTCCGCATTCCAGTCGGCGAGCCAGCGGCTTTCAATATCCTTGGGATTATAGCGTGTTTCCATCGTTCGGAATACCTTGGTCAAACAGGTTCCCAATTTTAGAAAAATCGTCCGTTTGGGCGTTCGCTGTTTTGCTCTTGGCGTTCTTTTTTGGATGAATTGACCACAACACCACGACATGATCGGCAGGATAAAGCCGGGACGGATAAAACGAATCCTTACATCTTGTAAGGAATTTTATATAGGCTTTCTTCATGACTACCGAATCCGAATACAGCTCTTTGACCTCCAAAGGCCAGATCACCATTCCCATCGAGGTGCGCGAGGCCTTGGGGCTCAAGCAGGGGGAGCGGGTTTCCTTTGTGGCGGAATCGGGTACGGCCTATAGAATCCAGGCTGTGCACTGGCACAAAAAGAGCGGTCAGCTTACCTTGACCTTTGACCGCAAGGCGGCCAAACGCGCCGGAGATTACATGAAGGAACTCGTGTGATTCGTTTTCGGACTTTTTGGGCTTGGCTTGGTGTTTTGTTTGGGTTGCCTTTTGCCTGGGACAACACCACGGTGGTTTCGGTGCATCCACTTTCTTTGGCTCTGTCTGCGGCGCCTGGTTTGCCTGGCTTTTTTTATGACGGGGCGCTTAGCGACTACTATTACCATTCGGTGGATTCCTCGTCCACCTTGTCTGGCCTTTGGATCGACGGGTGATCTATTGCGGCTATGCCTGGAGGCTTGGGCGCTGGAAAACGTCCTTTGACCTGGGACTTGGGGCGATCGGCTGGTTCGGGTCTGACGTCTTGCATCATGACTGGAGAGCGTCGGATTTGTATGGCTTTCCCAATGCCGATTTCTCGGTGGGCTATGCTTTCTAGCTGGGTCATATATTATCTTTCCTCTGCTTTTTAAAAAGGATTTGTATGGACAGTTTTCGTGTGACCGGTGGTTGCGTTCTCAAGGGTGAGGTTAAAATTTCGGGGGCGAAAAACGCGGTTTTGCCCATGATGGCGGCGGCCTTGCTGGCCGATGGGGTGTCATCCATCACCAATGCCCCGCACCTGCGAGACATGAAAACGATGTCCGATTTACTACGTGTGATCGGCTGCCGTATTTCGGGTGGTGAACATCAACTGCATATTGATACGCGGGGGGCCGACCACTTGGAGGCTCCTTATGAACTGGTGAAAACCATGCGTGCAAGTTTTTATGTGCTCGGACCCTTGGTGGCTCGTTTTGGACGAGCTAGGGTTTCCCTGCCAGGAGGCTGTGCTTGGGGACCTCGTCCAGTAGATCTGCATTTGAAGGGTCTAGAGGCTTTGGGGGCCACCATCACAGTGACTCATGGCTATGTGGAAGCGGCTTGTCAGGGGCGATTACGCGGAGGTCAATTCCATTTTCCCATTAGTTCTGTGGGGGCCACGGCTAACGTACTTATGGCGGCTTGCTTGGCAGAAGGGACCTCGGTGCTGGACAATGCAGCGGTGGAACCGGAGATCGATGCCACGGTGGATTATCTGGTTTCCATGGGCGCGGATATTCAAGGACGCGGCACCCGAACTTTGACGGTGCACGGCAAATCCCAATTACATCCAGGCAATGGCCGCACGATTGCCGACCGCATTGAAGCGGGCACATTCCTCGCGGGAGCGCTGATTACGCGAGGATGCGTCAAGGCTACGCAGATGGATCCGGCTCATCAGGGGGCCTTGCTGGACTCCTTCCGCCGTATGGGAGCGGATGTACAAACAGGGCCGGATTGGGCGCAGGTGGATGCCCGAGGCAGGCAACTCAATCCCATCGACATCGTCACCTTGCCATTCCCCGGATTTCCCACGGATATGCAGGCGCAATTAATGGCGGTATTATCCACTGTTCCGGGTATTTCCGTAGTGCAGGATACCATCTACAACGATCGTTTTATGCACGTCGCAGAACTGGAACGCCTAGGGGCTGACATCCGGCTCAAGGGAGATACAGCAACTATTCATGGAGGCGGCAAATTGACCGGAGCCCAGGTAATGGCAAGCGACTTACGCGCTAGCGCAGCTCTGGTGCTCGCAGGCCTAGTCGCCAACGGGAATACAGAAATTTCCCGCATCTATCATCTCGATCGCGGCTATGAAAATTTTGAGCAAAAGCTCATTTCCCTGGGAGGACGGGTGGAACGGTTGCAGGGACAGAGCGCCTGAGGCGTTATTCCCCGACTTTGCGAATTCCGACCTCAATGACAAAGGAACCCATTTCGCTTTCAAACGGGATGACCACCACCGGAACGTCGCTAGGCATACTGACACTGTGTTTTGGACCAAAAACAACCGTTGGTAAAGCGATTTGAATTTCTTCGCCAGTAATGTCTTTTTTTGCATATCCCGCAATGATATTTGCCAGCTCTCCAACCGCGTCACTAACTTCTGGAGTCAATTTGTCATATTGCGTTCCAATGAGGCGTTTTACTGCGGCTAACGCAACGCTTTCTGGCATCCCGATCACCACAGCTCCTTTCAGAGATCCAGAAAGCCCGATGACTCCCGAAATGTCCTTTTGGTTTTGCTGGTCGGTAAAGAGATAGGGCTTCCCTGGAGAGACCTTAGTCTTTGTCATTCTGGCAAAGGTGTCCACTGTGGCCACCAGGAAGGGATTGATCCATTCAACTTTCATGTTTACCTCTCTTAGGTCTTGTGGTATTGGATCATACGGTAGAGGAAGATTGAGGCGTCGGATTGCAGATTTTCAAACTGAACACCAACGCAAAAGGTCTCTTCTAGTGGGGCTACACGAACGATCACTCCTGAAACCTCCAACGGAGGGAAGTCTGATGTTTCGTTTATACAAAAACGGAGACGTAATTTTTCGCCTAACGAGAGGGGACTTGTTGAACAAAGTTCAACCCCTCCCATACTTAAATTACGGGAATGCTCAATACGCCGCCATCCATCTTCGCGTAATAATTCGATATCTAACTTCAGAGGAATCCGTTCCCGTAATCGCCTTTCCTGCATGGTCAAATCCTCTGATAATAGTAACAGCTTGAAAAATCAGTGGACAAACGAAATACGTCATCACAGTCACGAACTTGTTCCGTGGAGCCTACCACTAAGGCCCCACCAACCACCAAATTTTTTGCCAGATTATGGAAGAGAATGGAACGTTCCTGTGGACTGAAATAGATGGAGACGTTTCGACAGAAAATCACATCGTATCGTTGCGTCATCATTGGAGGATGAAGCAGATTTGCCTTATTGAAACGGCACATTCCTCGAACGATGTCAGATATTTTGTAGCTATCGGCTGTTTTTGTAAAATATTTGCTTAGCAAATTCGGTGGCATTCCTCGACTGATTTCAAAGGAACTATATAAGCCAGAGCTAGCTCTGGATAGAATTTGTTCGCTAATGTCAGTTCCGTCAAAAGTGATGCGCCCAAACGCCAAATTTCCAATGAGTTCTAACGCGGAAATGACAAGGCTATACATCTCCTGCCCAGACGAACAGGCGGCGCTCCATACGCGCATGGGGTCCTTGCTTTTGGCTTCGGTCCGCTGATCCAGAACTTTGGGCATCAAACGTCTCCGAAAGAGGTCATAAGCTCCAGGTTCGCGAAAGAAAAAGGTTTCGTTGGTAGTGATCGCATCAATAATTTTTCCCTGAAGGGAAATGTTGGACTTCGCCTGCTCCAACAGTCGACTATATCCAGGAATTTTTTGCGTCTCGAGAATAGGACCTATTCGGGTTTCGACAAGATAACGCTTGCCATCATCCAGAACAATTCCTGTCAATTGCAGAACAAAACGCACAAATTCCGCATACTCCGTTTCGGAAAGCGCTGGCATGTCCCCCCATTTAGTTCAAAGCAAAAATGGCATTCAAGTCAAGGAGGACGACTAAGTCTTCATCTTGCCGACAAAGGCCTTTTACATATTCAGCTTTGATGCTAGACATGTGTCCTGGAGACTTGTTGATCTCATTTTCACGGATTTGCATGACATCTGCGATGTCGTCTACCAGCAGCCCGTCATATTCTCCGTTTTGGTTTTTCATCACGATGACCTTTCCTGTGTTGGGAGACTGTTCGCGTTTGTTTCCCAATTTTAAGGCAAGGTCAAAGACTGTGGCGATTTCTCCTCGCAGATTCAAAACGCCACACACATAATCTGGAGCCAAGGGGACAGGTGTGATTTCAAAGTCCTTACGGACCTCTTGAATTTGGAGAACGTTTATGCCACAAAGGGATTCGCCGATATGAAACAACAAAATGTCGTAGCTGTCGGAAACGGCTGTGGCTGTTGTGGTATCAGTGCTTTCCATATTATTTCACCTTATGGTAAAAGCGGAGACGTTCGACAATTTTTTCGCGGTCAAGTTTAATTTGGTATTCGTTAACCCCGGCTTCCAGCCCACGCTGTTCTGCGTCGGAACCCATAAGTGAGGTAATAGCCATGATCGGGGTTTCTTTATAGCTGGGTAGTTCCCGTGCACGACGAGTAAATTCCAGTCCATCCATGTTGGGCATCTCGATGTCGGTTAGGATCATGCTGATTTTGTTTTCCTCCGACTTAAGAATATCCAACGCCTGAACCCCATCTTCCGCTGTGATAGTTTTAAAACCAGCCTCCTCTACGAACGTTTGGATTTGCGTACGGAAAAAGACAGAATCATCAACAACCAGGACTTTGGTGTCCTCCGCCCCATCGGAGGCCACTTCCACAGACTTTATTCCCATTTCTGGATTTTGACTGATAACAATTCCATAGAGATCGAGGATGAATGTGGTACGATTGTCAATAATGGCGGTTCCCAAAATGCCATTCTGGTGATAGGCGGACTGGTCTACAGATGCTTTGCTTTCTACCGTATCCACGATTTCGGCAACGACTAAGCCAACCTCTTTTTTCTGAATTTTGAACAAGACAACATAGTAGTCTTCCTGTTCCGGCAAGGGCTCCACATTCGCTATCGAATCTACGGTGTAGAGCGGCATGATGGCATTTCGGTATTGCATGTGCATCTTGCCGCCGACTTTTTCAATCTGCTTAGCAGGGACCTGCTCAATACGAGTGATCAGCCCCAATGGCGCAGCATAGAATTGCTGTACACCACCTTTAAGAATAATTAAGGCTTGGACGTCTTGGGGTACAGCGGCTTCTTTTTTGACAAGAGCTTCACGTGCATCCTGCAATGTGGCGATATTTAACCACCGTTCAGCGATCCCGCTAATATCAAAAATCAGCGCCGGATGCCCATCGCCTAGAATTGTCGCCCCGGCATAGAAACGGCAATCTTTGAGGTGTGAACCCAAAGGTTTAAGCACGACTTCTTCCGTGTCCAGGAATCCATCCACAACTAAACCAAACCGGATGTGTCCCGTTGTGACCACGGCAATTTTGACCGAACCTGAAACCCGTCCACGGCGGTCTTGAATGTTCTGACGCATTTCTTGTGTGCTTTTGGGCGTCTCCTCATCCGGTTGACGACGGTCCCAAAATTGACGACGATCTTCCTCTTTTTGTCCTGTTTGAGGATCGATAAAATGAGAGGTAAGTTTCAGAATGTCGCGGATGGACAAAAGCGGAAGCAAATCCTCGCGTAACCGTAAAAAAATTGCATCTCCAACACGATTGATTCGCTTTTTAATTTGATCGGGAGCAATTCGAACCAATTCCTGTAGATTCACCTGTGGAACAGCGAACACCATTTCCGCACTCTTAACCATCAGGGCAGGAATGATCGCCAGGGTTAGAGGTAAACGGATTTGCAATGTGGTCCCTTTGCCCACATGAGAGACGATATCCACCGAGCCACCCAATTTCGCAAAAGAGGTCCGTACTACGTCCATTCCCACTCCGCGGCCAGAGATATCCGTGACCTTATCGGCTGTAGAAAATCCAGGAAGGAAGACCAGATTGAGGATTTCTTTTTCGCTCATTTGTTCAACGGCCTGGGGCGAAACAACGCTCTTTTCTAGGGCTTTTTGCTTGACTCGTTCTGGGTCGATGCCCGCTCCATCATCGCTAATTTCAAGCACCACCATGCCTGCTTCATGGCGAGCGACCAGTTGGAGCGTCCCTACAGAGGATTTTCCTGCGGCTTCCCGAATGCTTGGTATTTCCAGTCCGTGGTCCATCGAATTACGGACAATGTGGGTGAGTGGATCTCCGATGGATTCAATGATACTCTTGTCGAGTTCCACCTCTTCCCCAGAAATGACCAACTGGACTTGCTTATTCAGCTTTTGACCCATGTCGCGGACGATGCGGCGGAACTTGTTGAATACATTGCCCACGGGTTGCATCCGAGTGGACATGATATTCATCTGTAGCTCAGAAGTAATGTAATTCAACTGCCTGGCGCTACGGTCAATTGTTTCCAAGTCCTTTTGCCCGACACCTTGGATGAGCTGGTTGCGTGCGAGAACCAATTCACCGGCTAGGGTCATTAGGTTGTCAATTACAGACAGGGATACTTTAATCTTGTCTGCCGGTTCCGTATGAATATGCGATTCCGATGCGGGGGCTGCGCCTAGTGGGGTTACGACGGCTGGTTTTACGGATGTTGAGGGTACGCTCTGTGGCTTAGCCTCTTGCGATACCACAACATGAATTTCTGGGTTTGGAAGCCGCAACATTTGTCTCAAAAGTTCTGGCTCAAGGATGGTGGCAAATAGAATTCCTACAGGACCTTCTGGGGTTTTTCCATTGTTTATCTGGTTCCGCAATTCTGGTAGTGGCTGAGACGTCGCCAAGATGTTTCCCGTTTTGTCGAGCACAGAAAGCAGGCTTTCGCCATTGGTGTAACCATAGACTCGAGGATCGCCGAAATCCAAAGAAAAACGAAAGACCCAGGAGCCTTTCCTGCGTAAAGAATCCAACTGCTCCCGATCTACAGAAGTTTCCCATGGATTGGCTCCAGAATTCTGTGTGGATTCAGAAAAAGCCATGGCCGGTTCTGTTCCTGCTTCGGCAGAGGCAAGAATGGCATGTAGGCGTTCCATATCGCCGCTAACATCTGCGGAGGCTTCCAGAGAAATGTCGCTTAACAGTCCTTTAATCGTATCCAGGGTGATCAAAAGGGTGGTTGTTACAGGATTGGTGGGTACCA
>DATIQS010000474.1:0-3117 GCA_035470605.1 Fibrobacteraceae bacterium | reverse complement strand
CAACGTAGAAGTCCTGCGACCAATTCGGTTGCTTCCCTGGAAAAGGCTCCTCTCTCAAAAAGAATGCGTACGGCAGGGAAGGCAAGCAATCCTACCGTGAGGATGGCGGGAACCAACAGAGAGAACATTCGGGCTAGGGACGAAAATACGCGTTGGTTCAACTCGGTACGTTTCCCTTCTTTGGCCAAGAGGGCCATATCTGGATAACTCGCCACCCCGACAGAAAATCCGAATACCGCGACCAGGGTATACATGACGCGGTAGGCGTAGTTTAGTGCGGAAATTCCATGGGGGCCGAAATGGGAACCGAAGGAGCGGATGATGAATTCCAACGCAAACATAGCACCCACTCCGAGCATAAGGGGTAACATCAGCTTCACATAACGTCGGATATCTGGATCGTGAAAATTTAAAGTAGGGGACCATTGGCTGCCACCGGATTTGCGCAGACCCCACAGTTGCAGAAAGAAAAAACCGAGGAACGCACCCACTGGGACACCCCAGGCAAAACCAGTCAAACCATGATGGCGTCCAAGCCACCCCCCTAGAATGATGCAAAGATTGTAGATCACTCCGGTTAGGGATGGAATCAGGAATTGGCGCCGTGTGTACTGGACCGCGACAAAAAAACTTCCCGCAAAAAAGGCCAATTGTCCTGGAAGAATGATGCGCCCGAAGTGAACCGCCATGTTTAGAATTTGCGGATCGGGGTTTGCGGTAGACAGCAGCAGAATGATCTCACGCATCCAGATCCAGGCAGGGATGATCAGTGCCGTCAGGAAAAGCCCCAGGGAATTGAGAATGTTGGCATAGAAGCGCCAGGCTAAAGGTTCTTCCTTGCGGACGATGTAGCCGGTGAAAATCGGGATGAAAATCAGAGAGAGGAATCCAGTAGATACCAAGTGATTCAGAATATCCGGGACAAGGAACGCTAAGTCTAGAGCGTTTTTTTCCGCATTGATTCCAGCTACCCGAGCGAGCAGCATTTCTCGAAATACCCCAAGAATCCTGGAAACCAGGATGGATGCCGCAATAATCAGGGCTGCACCGCGCATGAACGCAAATCTAGCCTAATTCCGAATAAGGCCCGGAAATGGCTCCAGAATTACGCCTCAATTCTATTCAGTTTTGGGCGTTCGTTCTACTACTGCGTTGGTGTAAACGGCCGCCGGGTGCGCATCTGGTCGCGAAATCGCGGGATCTAAGATAAAAAGCCGCTCCGTAAGGAGCGGCCGCTACAAGAAATTTGGACGTCAGATTGATTGTACGAGCACGTCCATCGTTTTGCCTGCCACGGAAATGCGATAAGTGCTAGCGTTTCCGCCTGCCACGGGAACGGCAGCCGTCTTTGGCGCAGGAACTGGGGCGTTTGGATCCTTTTTGGGAACGGCGAGTTTAAATTTCCCCTGCAGGAAATCCAATCCCTTGTTGCCCGCCTTTGTTGCAAAGGCTCCGATGATAAAGATGTTTTCATCAGTAACCGGTAGGCCGTTTTCCTCCAAAATCTTTTTGGCTTGAGGAATACCAGGCTCAAGGTCTTTGATGGGGTCGCCTTTGAATACGGGCTTTTTGAGCTGTTCCGAAGCGATTTTTACGATTTCTGGATCTGGCTCGACAGGCGTGTGGCCATAATAGCCCAGAACCATGTTGCCATAACCGTCGGTCATTTTTTTCCAGGGGCCCATCATCACGTTGGCATAAGCCTGTTGGAAATAGAATTGGGACACTGGGGTCACCGAGGAACCGAAACCTCCACGTGCCACGCACTCGGCCATGGCCTTAATGACTTCTGGGAATTTATGGAAGGTCTTGTTCTCGCGCATCATTAGCGTGTTGGCCGTTAAAGCGCCTCCAGGCATGGGACTGAAAATCACGTCGCTGTTTATACTTAGCGCCTCAGGGGGGAAGATGTAGTCCTTGAGGCATTCCTTAGCGACCTTGTTTGCCTCCATCATTTTGTCGATATCAATATCCAGCGTATAGTCAGTCCCCTTCAGGGCATGCCAAAGTGAGAATAGATCGGGCTGAGCTGTACCTCCGCTTAGAGGGGCGCGTCCAACGCAAACGCCATCGCAACCGCCTTCGATGGCTGCAACGTATTGGGCAACACCGGTGCCACAGGTGTCATGGGAATGCATACGCAGTTCCACTTTTTCGCCCAACAATTTACGAGCCGCTTTGAATGTTTCATAGACCTTGCGTGGGTTGGATGTTCCAGATGCGTCCTTGAAACAGATGCTGGAGAAGGGTACCCCGGAATCGAGAATTTGGTGCAGTGTTTTGAGATAAAATTCAGGATCGTGAGCTCCAGAACAACCACGAGGAAGCTCCATCATGGTCACAACGACTTCGTGCTCTAGGCCGGCATTGGCGATACACTGACCGGAGTAAATCAGATTATTAACGTCATTGAGAGCATCAAAATTGCGGATACGGGTCATGCCATGCTTTTTGAACATTTTGGCATGCAGGTCGATCATATCCGCAGGTTGGCGCTGGAGCGCCACAACATTGATTCCGCGGGCCAAGGTTTGTAAGCGGATGTCAGGACCTACCGTTTTCCGGAAGGTATCCATCATGTCAAAGGCTGATTCACCACAATAAAGGAAGGGAGCCTGGAAGCGAGCGCCACCACCGGCTTCAAAATGGGTAATTCCTGCAGCGACAGCTGCTTCGACCGCAGGCATAAAATCCTTGGTGAAAGCGCGGGCACCGAAAATAGATTGGAAACCATCGCGGAAGCTGGTATCCTGAAAGAGGATCTTTTTCATAAGGGGTTCCTTTTTTACGTCGGCTTAAATATACACTTCTGTTCCCCAGGTGGCCTGGAATAAGGCTTCCTGGAAGGCGGAAACCCGGAAATCCAATTGGTTTTTCATGGCTGGCAGATCATCTAGCAATAAGAAAACACAGCATCACCAAAATGCCTTGACGAAACCAGCGCGTTGATCCTAGGTCCAGGCTATACCTGGTTTTTACAAAGTGGATAGCACCCGGCTAACAGGCAAAGCCTGAAACCGTTGAGCTGTGCATAGCATTTCGTAGGGCACTTCTGCCAACGGTATGCTCATCGACCGGAGACATATTCAAGGTAGGCATATGTTGCGGAACGGAGTG
>DATIQS010000473.1:0-11707 GCA_035470605.1 Fibrobacteraceae bacterium | reverse complement strand
GAGCAACGCAGTCTTGAACCCGATAATCCCAAAGGCTACCCTCTATCCAACCTAAAAGACAATAATCTGCAAACTGCATGGCTTCTGCCTGCTACAGACTTAGCGCAAAATGGCATCCTAATCATTCGCTTCCCGAAACCCACGCTGGTGGTCAATCTAGGTATTGCCATCGGTTATCAGAAATCCCGCGACGATGCTTTGCAAGACCGCTATGCGATGTACCAGAAGCCTGGAGCACTCATGATCCGCACCCTAGAAGGCTCGGCACAAAAAGTGAATCTCATTAACGTAAAAGGCGTCCAATATCCATCCTTCCGGCCTGTAGAGACCCAGGAAATCCGTTTGGAAATGCGAGACCTAATTCCAGGCACCTCCCCGAATGCCGCCTTGGCGATTTCCGAGATTCGCCTGATAGGGCTCCCCCTCGACGCAGAATAATGATCACACGAACTCGTCTCGCCGTTTCTACAGTCTAGCGCTAGCGTTCCTCAATCATTGACGCCCCCCATTCGAACGACCTGATCGAAACGCGATAGAAATTGTGTGTGATGACGTATCGCCAGTAATACCGCCTGACGCTCCCGACAGTCCTTCAGAAACACATCTAGCAAGTGTGATTCTGACTCAGGATCCAGATGCGCCGCTGGCTCATCCAAGATCACCAATGGGGCCTCAGCGATAAGGACACGAGCGGCCGCCAGACGTTGCCTTTGTCCCACACTTAAACTTCGCCCCTGCTCCCCCACCCAAGCCTCCTCTGGTTTTTCGGGTGACTGCGCACAAGCCCAATCCCAAAGTCCGACTTGCTGCAATACGCGGTCCATGGTTTCAGGTGTAGCCTCCCCCCAAGCAACTCTCAAATTGTCCGCCAACGTCCCAGAAAAAATCTGGGAAAATTGTTCCAAAATGGCGACACGCCTCCCAGGTAAGGAGCAAAAACCAGATGCCGGAGCCAAAAAGCCACCCAAAATCATAGCCAACGTGGACTTTCCGCAACCGGAGGGCCCGGTGAGTACCGCAGATTGCCCCGGAGACAATTGCAAAGAAAATCCTTGAAAAAGGGGTTCTCCATCCGGCCAGACAAAAGACAAATTCTGCACCAGGAGGCCTTCGCCAATCGCATAAGGAGCAGGGACTTTCGGTAAAGGAGACGACGCGGTTTCAGATAAACGCTTCATCGCCGCCTGGCTATTTCGCAAAGAGAGAGCCAAGGCAGGAAACCCCTGTATGCACTCACCCGCAGCCCAGATCCCCAACACCGAAGCCACCCACAACGGAGCGGATTGAACGTCCACTGTCGCCATGCAGAGAAGAGAAAACAAGGCGACAAACAATCCCAGACTCACCATGAAAGCCTCCATAACAGCCACGGCAGTGTTCATGCGGGCCAGGAGACGATTATGAAGATGTTCCTGCTCCGAAAGATGCTTTTCCCAAAGCCCCCAAGTCCCCAAAATGCGGTATTCCATGCGCCCCTGAAGCATTTCCAACAATGTCGCCTGCAAGCGTCCTGCAACACCTTGCGCCTGATGAGACCAACGTTTCAAGACCAAGGAGAAGAAGCAGGTTGTAAGGGTTGCCACCAGAGGAACCGTTAGGAAAATCCATACAAGCGAACAATAGACTTTCGACAACCCCCAAAGCATCCCCATAGAAATCCACAGCATCACCACCGGAGGCGCCACTACGCGGACATAAAGGAACTCCAATTGGTCCACATCGCGAGAAAAAGCATGAAAAACATCCCCATGTCGCAGATGCCGTAACCCCATTGGAGCCAACAACTCCAAACGTTCATAAAACCACATCCGAAAACTTTCCCGGAGCCGTAATGCGGTGGCATGAGATTGCATCCGCTCCAGCCAGCGGAAACCACCACGAGCAATTCCGAAAAAACGCACCCCGACAATCGCCACGGACAGCATTGCAATGGAGGGATGAAAGGATGCCAACGTGATTAGATATCCAGAGAAAGCGAGAAGGCCGATGGAACTTGCCACGGTCAGGCTTGCCCAAAGCGAGGCGACCAGCATCGAACGCCAAAAGGGCCGGGCTCGTTCATAGAGGAGATTCACTCTGGATCCTCCGTCTGCAAAAGAGAGCGGTAGGTAGACCAACGATGCAGAAGCCTCTCATGAGGAGCAAAGTCCACCATCCGACCATTTTCCATATAAAGCACACGATGGGTTTGAGCCAGACTGGCCTCGCGATGAGAAACAAAAATCAAGCTAGTCATCCCCAAAGTATGCCAGACTCGATCTAGGCTGATTAAGGATTCCTGGTCCAAATGAGCATCCGGTTCATCCATCAGCAAAAGGTCCACCGGCCGAAAAAGGGTTCGAGCCAGAGCCAAACGACGCTGCTGTCCTCCACTCAATCGAGTTCCCCCTTCACCAATCAAGGTATCCAGAGCTTGCGGAAGGTGACGAACAAAATCCAATAACCCAACACAAGATAGGACCTCCCAGATCAATTCATCCTGCTCGCAGGTTGTGGAAGTCTCTGGGACAGCCAACACATTGGCGCGCAAGCTCGCAGCCCACAGATGGGGACATTGGGGAACCCACCCCAAACGCAAACCCTCCTTTTTTTGAATCTCCCCTTGGAGTAAAGGAAGTTCTCCGAACAACAAGGCCAATAAGCTGGATTTTCCACACCCCGAAGCGCCCGCAATACCGATACGCTCCCCTCTCTGCACCTCCAGAGAAATATCTCGAAAGACCATCTGACCAGTTCCAGGCCATCGAGTCCCAACGTGAGACACTCGCAGGCAAAGGCCGTCAGGACATCGATTCTGAACTTCGCAGAATTTGGGAAGCGGCTCTTTGGGTACCGAAGTCTCGATCAATCGTCGAGCTACAGCCTCGCCCTCCATCGCGGCGTGCGTGCGCAGTCCCAGCAGACGAAGGGGAGCGTAAAACTCTGGAGCCAACAATAAAACAAAAATCGCGGTGGCGAAATCCAACGAGCCATGCAGCAAGCGTAAACCGACCTCCACCGCGATTATCGCCGTTCCCAACGTCCCCACCAGCTCCAACGTCAATGCAGAAAGAAAGGCCAGACGCAACACCCCAATCGTCCTCTGTCGCAATTGTTCCGCTCCAGATTGAAGTCGCAGTCCCCAAGCTCCCCCTTGTCCAAATAACCTCAGGGTTCGCAGCCCCAACAGGGTCTCCAAATACAGATTTCCCTGTTGCAGCAGTAGCTTCCACTGTCTGCGAGTTTTTTCCCTCGCGGCTGTCCCAATCAAGGCAAGAAACAAGGGTAACAAGGGTGCGGTAAAAGTAAACACCATTGCAGACAACGGATCATTAAACCAAACCGGAATCACCAGGAGAAGGGGCACCAACACAGCCAAGGAGCGCTGCGGCCAATATTGGGAGAACCAGGCGTCTAAGGACTCCACCCCCCGTAGCCACCAGGTCATCTCCGTGGAGTTGGGCTCTAATGAGTCTGGACCAGGGAAAAAATCACGTCGCAATCGAGTCTTGGCAAAAGCAGCCAACCGCGCCCCAAGGAGCGCCTGCCCGCTAGAAAGCAAAAAACGCAATCCAATCCCCCCAAAAGCTAGCCACAGCCAGGGCCACAATTCATGCAAAGACCATTTAGACCAAACCAACCCACTCAAAATTCTGGAAAGCGTCCAGGCAATGAGAATGACACAAGCACCGTTCAAGATGCCACAACACACGGCCCCAATCCAAAGGCGAGGATGAAGATATCGCAGCAACAAGGCTTTTTCTGGAGCCAGATGAGGCATCGCACTCCTAGGACACAACGGCAATTCCACGCAGTAACTGCATCACCTCGCGCAGCAAACACTCTCGAGAGCCGTTATTGGGAATTTCACAAAAATGGGGATGACTCGGTGGTACAAGTTTCCCCTGCAACGCAATACGCCGCAGAGCATCCTCACGGAGCAAACCTCGGGAAATCAATCGTTCCAGACGAATTTCCTCCGAAGCCGAGACCCACCAGAGCTGGTCCAATTGGGCAACAAATTTAGGCCACCGCGGGAAAAGAGCCGCCTCAATAAAAAGAGTCCGCCTCCGAGATTGAACATCCTCCATGCGCTTTTTCAATGTCTGCAAAAGGACTGGATGGACAATTCGTTCCAAATGAGCCAACGCCGATGGATCGGAGAAAACCGCTTCAGCCAGTTTAGCGCGATTCACGCCCTCCTCTGTCAGTACATCTGCCCCAAAGGCATCCACCAATTCCTGGCGAACGTCCGTACTTTCTCGATAAAGCTGGTGTGCCAATGCATCTGCATCGAGGACATCAAAACCAGAAGCGGCAGCCAATCTGGCCACCGCACTCTTTCCGGAACCGATCCGACCCGTAATTCCGATCAACATGTCAACAATGTATCATTTCCGACGGTAACCAATGCGAGCTAAATCCACCTTCGATGTCTTTTTCTGTGTCCCAGCGACCAACGAAAGGTCAGAATCAGAATATCCAGTCACCGGGTTAAGAATTTCGATATCCGTCATTGCCGTGGCCACCATATTGATCGTAGTTTTGGCAATCAACACTCCCGCCCCTACCGCTCGTCCCTCATTTGAGGTTAAACCAATTTCTGGGTCGGTTTGCCATAGCAAGCTAATCTGGCAATTGCCATCATCTCCCTGAATCAAAGAAGAATCCAAAGCCACAGTGGAGTCATTAACGAGGATATTGGCCGTTTTCTTCCCAACATATTGTCCTAGTTGATCATAGAACATTGTCTCTACATGGATTTTCGTAGAATAGGCCAACACCGTATCTCCCGATTCATTCTCCACCGTCCACCCCGTCAAAGAACCGCCAGTACTTGCATCCGTCCCATAAAGCTGAGGGAGCTCTATGGTGATGTTCACCACAGGCATTGCCGTTGTAACATCATCCGAAATAGTATCCACATGAATCAGACCATTTTCATCTTCATAGGTATAAACGAATGTAGAATCCGTGTTAGACACCAACACCTGATATTGAGATGAGACATCCACCGTACTATTCGTCAACGCCTCTGGAATCACATAATCCGCAGGTGTTTCCACTAAAGACGATTCGAAAGTCAAGGCAACATCAATGGTGGGTCCATGACTACCGCGAGCGACAACATAAGGATTATAGACATGGGCGTAGTTTCCGGCCAGATCGGTGACCCCGTACTCCTTGTTATTCTTAGGGAAAGCAAGGCGCATACTATCCCCAGCATAGATCCGATTATCAGCAGCATCCACCAATTCCAAAGTATATACGCCAGTACTATCACTCATCTCCGTGGAGAACGCCCGACACTCCACTTCAGCGTCAGAACCTCGCTTATCCAGAATCCAATCATCCGAAGCCGCTGTTCCCAAATTTTCAGAAACCGTAAAATAGGTCAGAGTATTGTCATCGGGATCCAGCCAGAAATCCGTCAACACGGGGCCTACAGAATCCGCAACAACCAAAGGATAAGAAAGAGCACGTTCCTCAAATTCACCAGAAATTGTGAGCAATCCGGCACCAGCAGATTGGCTCCCCGATGTATGAGCAAAAGTGAATGGCGTTTTTAGGGGAAAGATCCACCTTTCCGTCACAACTCCCGCAGAGGTATCAAGAAGCTTGGTGATCGATCCGAACATGGTCGCGGTATCCTCATTGGCGGGTCCCCAGACCAACTCATAAGAATCGAAAGACTGCACCTTCCACGGTGTTAAGCTATCCGAATAAGAGAAGAACAAGCGCAAAGTATCTGCACGACCATCCCCATTTCCATCATAAATCGCAGCGGTCGGATAAATCGGGGTATCAAAAACCAGATAAACCGTATCAGAATATGTCTCGCCAAAAATGGGATCCGTATAAGAGACTACCAAATAATCGGAGGTCCTCGCCAACTTCATTTCATCACTATAGTCGTCAATGTTGCCCACTGGCGTTGTAAAGGTAATCCCAGAATCCACACGAGACAAATAGGCATCCGACTCCAGGATGTCATCCGTCCCCCCCCAAAGATAAGAGACGGAAACAATCTTAATTCCAGAAACAGCTGCATCCACAACCGAGGAAGAAATCTGATCCACGGAAAGAGTTTCTGCGGCAAAAGCCACCGAGGGAATCGAATACAACAACAGGCTAGCCGTCAAGGTATCACGGGAGTCATCGGGGTTCACCCAGTGGAAGAACAAGGTATCAAAAGCGGCAACCTGTAAAATTCCGTCTGTCGTATCCCCTTGTATGGGGATCCCAAGAGAGGTTAAGGAAACGAACTCCAGGGAATCCTCTCCCACAAAAATTCCTGTGGACAAGGCGGAAAGATCGACGGAATCGACATCCCCGGTTCTGGCGGATTCGATACGCACTTTTGTGGAGGTTTGTGAACAGGCCTCAGCCCCAAGTTTCAAGCTCAAGGAGGTAAGACCATCCGAAAGGATATGATCTGTTAAGGCTAGCGTCGTGGTATTGCCCTCCAGCAATGGATTTTGCAAGCTATCATTAATAATGAGAGTGTTACTGGAAACGCATTCCATGGAAAAATAGCCAGACGTATCCACACTGGAATAGGACCCCGTATCGGAAACGCTCCCTGTCACAGAGATATAAAACGTGGTGAGCTGGGTTTGTTCCTTGTTATCCTCATCTCGATAAACCACTGTAATGACGATTTCATTTATTCCCTTACTCAAGGGAATATTGGAGCCGAAGTCAGTCGTCGCAATATTATTGGACACAGATACAGAAGAATCCGTATAGGTTACCCCACCAACGGTCAACGAGACATAACCAGCGGACGAGACCTTAGCCACGGAATCAATAATCGTCTGCATGGCGGTCCAGAGGGACACGGTATCACCCGAGGATATCGAATAGAACTCGCCCCCTGTTTGAGATGAAATGGCAGACAAAGTTCCCCCTTCAGAGGAACCCAGAAAAATCCCATAGACTGGAGGAAACTCCCCTTCGAGATATACGGTATCAGAACCAGACATGTAATAAAAATCCGTATCCAAAGGAAGATATGCGGCCCCTTCGGCACTATAGGAAGCTCCGTAGTAACTCACATCAGTCTTCGGCCATGTCGGACTTCCATCGGATAGGAAAATCACGGAGACTTTCGGGATCACATCGGGGGGATTGTATGCATTAGCATAAGTCTTCGCCTGACGGAGAGCCTCATAATAGTTGGTTCCAGAGTTACAACGGACTTGGATCGGGCCATCTGAACTCGTCCAAACTTCACGAGTACTATCAGTCAGAGTCATAAAATCATCACTACGCAACTGTGTTACGCCCACATTTGTGTAAGTAGGGCAATCATCGGCATCATCCAAATTGGCGGCAACAGAATCCGCAAATTCAATATAAGCGAAGGCAGCCGTCGAGCCAACCAGATCATACAAGTATTGAATGGCATTGCGTGCAGCATCATCACGCCAATGCTGTGGATCTCCTGGAGAGCTTGTCGTGTCCATACTTGTTGATTGATCCATAATGAAAATAATTGCTGGTGCTGTAGCACTTTGGACATTCAATCCACAAATTTTAAGGCCGCTCTCCCCCAACCTCGTCACATTGGACGGGACCTCAATGGTGTCCCCGCTCAAATCGCTCACAGAGATGCAGCCCGTTGATTCGGATACATTCCAATTCAGCATACAGGTTTGCGCTTGCGGACTAGCCACAAAGGACGCAAGACAGAGTCCTGCAAACCAATAAGAACGTTTTCCCAAAATCCCATATAATAGGCGCATAGATGCTCCTCTAGCATGTCATTATGATAGGTCCTAATCTATACTCCAGTTTCCACTTTTTTTTCTCAGAACGGCAAAAAGCGTGCAAAATGATGTCAAATCCGCTCTCAATAAAATAGAGGATGCACCCGTTTTTTGCGGAGATATCCGTTTCTAGACAAGATGATGTGAGCAGAAAAGGACATTCTTGCATTTTCTTCCCTAAGAGAAACGGGAGCAGTTATTTCGACTTCCGGACAACCACGAGTAAATCCTGAACAGAAGCCAAGATTGTCCGCTGTTGCATCAAGGCCTTTTCCTCTAGTGCAACGAGGTTTTTCTGGGCTTCGTACATTTTCTCTAATGCCTGATACACGCCATCCTTGGCGGATGGACTCAATGGTTCCCGTTTGTGATAGACACGATCAATGGCATCCAAAATTTCTTTTTCCGTTGCCATAACCGGTTCAAGATCCATGCCGATTTTGAAACGCAACACATCGCTTGCCTTCATATCCGACGGATCCGCCATAGCGATTTTCACCTTTTGTCCATGGATTTCCATAGGGACGGCACGGAACTGGCGACAGACCTCTTCTGTCATCAAACGCATGGCTTCTGGGGAAAAGCCATAATTTGTCAGGCGGACCTGTGGAATTTCCAGACGCATGGAGAGGATGTCCAGCAACGCATGTTCATCCACAAAGCCCTTTTTGACCAACACGGTCCCCAGCTTCTGGCCTGTTCGTTTGCTCATCTCTAGGGCTGTTTCCATCTGTTCCTGGGTGACAAGCCCCCGTTCAATCAGCAGTTCACCAATTTTCCGGGAGTCCCGGGCCTTGGTCTGTTTGGCCACTGTGGCCAGCAGCAATTCTTCACTGACCATTCCAAGCCCCACCAGAATTTTTCCCATAAGAATCCCGGTTCGACGGTGTTCCTCCAGGGCGTGAGCCAACTGCTCCTGATCGATAATCCCCTCGCGTAGCAGAATCTCTCCGATTTTTTCTTTGGCGACCGCCATGGGAATCCTCCAATAACTCAAGGATGTTCAAAAGATACTAAGAAGTTCCTAAAGTCCCGAGCATCAGGTAGTATATTCGGCGTTGATTTTCACATAGTCGTAACTCAAGTCACAGGTATAGCAAGATGCTACAGCGTCTCCCAAATTCAAAACAAGGGTGATACGGTATTCCTTGCGAGCAACCACATCACGTAAACGCGCCATGTCCACCTCCTGCGGACGTCCTCCTTGCAAGACTTGAATCTCTCCGAAAAAAAGATCCGTACAATCTGGGAGAAGTTCGCCTCCAGAAGAACCCGCGCTGGATAGAATGCGTCCCCAATTGGGATCTCGCCCAAACATGGCGGTTTTCACCAGATTGGAGGTACAGATGAAGCGCCCTATTTTTCGCGCATCTTCGCGGCTGGAGGCCTTTTCTACCCGAATTTCCACGACGCGAGTAGCCCCTTCCCCATCACGCACAATCAGGAGTGCCAACTCGCGCATAAAGGTCTCTACAGCACGACGGAATTCCCCCTGTTCCGACAGGGTAAGATCATGATACCCAATCCCCGAGGCGCCATTGGCCAGAAGAATACAGGTGTCGTTGGTACTGGTGTCTCCATCCACACTGATGGCATTGAAACTTTCGCCAACCCAACTGCGAAACTCCGACAAGAACGTTGCGGGCAGAATGATATCCGTCGTGAGATAAGCGAGCATAGTTGCCATATTTGGATGGATCATCCCGGAGCCCTTGCAGGCACCGCCAATCCGGACATCCCCAGCCGCCGTATGCAAAATCGCCCCCAAAGACTTCATGCGGGTGTCTGTGGTCATAATCGCACGGGCAAAATCTTCGGAGCCCTCGGGAGACAATGCCACACAGGCCATGGGAATCCCGGACTCCAGACGATCCATGGGAAGTGGATGTCCTATCACCCCGGTGGAACTGACCAGGACCTGTCCAGAGGAGAGTCCTAACCGATCCTCCACGATCTGAGCCATTCGCCGGGCATCCGCAAAGCCTTCCGGTCCCGTACAGGCGTTGGCGTTACCGGAGTTCACCACCACCGCAGAGATCTGATCTGAATGGGAAAGAATTTCCTGATCCAAAAGAACCGGAGCGGCCTTCACTCGATTAGTCGTGAACACGGCAAAACAACGGGCAGGGGAATCGCTAGCAAGCAAGGCCAAATCCATATTCCCCGAAGCCTTGATTCCCGCCTTGACTCCAGCTCCCCGGAAGCCCTTAGGAGTACAGACTCCGCCCGTTTCTTGCATGGACAGCATATTTGAATATCCTTTTGGCGGTCCATCGCCGCCTTGTTTACTAATTTTGAATCATTATGGAAGGCACATTCCCAGTTACCCAGGACACCTTGGACCAACTTCAATTGGAGTTGGATAATCTAAAAAAAGTGGACCGCCCCCGCGTCATCCAAGACATTGCGGAGGCTCGTTCCCATGGCGACTTAAAAGAAAATGCGGAATACCACGCCGCAAAAGAACGCCAAGGGCAAATCGAGGCTCGCATTCAATATCTGGAAGACCGCATCGCACGAGCTGTTGTGGTTACTCATAATACGGCGGATGCGGCACACGTCACATTCGGTGCCACCGTTAAAGTTCGAAACACGGCAACGGGAATCGAAGCCAAATATATGCTTGTCTCTCCCGAAGGCATGGACCCGATGAAGGGAAAAATTTCCTACACCTCCCCCATAGGAAAGGCTTTGATTGGAAAATCGCGAGGAGAGACCGTCGAGGTCAACACCCCAAAGGGCGTAACCCATTTGCTAGTGCTGGATTACCAATAAAAGTCGAGTGAAAAATCTTGAATTTTTGGCAATTATTTTTAAATTGCCGAATCCAGTTATTGACAACGAGGTCGCCCGATGAATTCAGATTTCAAAAAACCCAAGAATAAAGATCGGGCAAGATCAAATCCCCATAAAGCCCCCGCGGCTTCCGGACCGTTTAAAGAATCTCTTGCGGACCAATTGGGAAATGACATGATGAGTAAGTTGCGCAAGCATCTGGAAGACCAACAAAAGCGCAAAATCCGAGAAGCGATGAACGATCCAAAAGTTCAGCAGGCAGCAAAAAAATTCGCAAAAAGTTTGGAAAAGAAAACAGCTTCCACGGCGAAATAACAAACACTCAGAGGCCAATTCCCTCCTTTCATCCTTTTCCGACGTTTCGGATTCATTTTTCCTGCTGAGTGTTAGATTTTAACTCATGATCCATCACTCTTTGGCTGATGCCGTAAAAGACCTCGAATCCGCAGGAATGCTACGCCGAGTTCAGGCTCCAGTCGATCCCGATCTGGAGTTGCCCGCCATTCAGCAACGCCTCTACCAACAGCAAGGTCCAGCAGTTTTTTTTGAACGGGTGAAAGGATCGAAGTTTCCAGTTTTGGCAAATTTATATGGGACATTGGATCGTACGCGATACCTATTCAGACATTCTCTGGATCGAGTTTCTTCGCTAATCCAAGTGGTTGACAATCCGCTGGAAGCCCTGTACCATCCGCTGAATTGGCCCCAATGGTTTCGATCGGGCCTGAATGCATTACCCAGACAAGTCCGCAAGCTCCCCGTGTTGGAAGGCTCAACCCAATTGAGCGCCTTACCTCAAATTCGCGCATGGCCCCTAGATGGAGGTCCATTCATCACTTTGCCTCAAGTTTGTACCCTAGATCCTCTCTCCCCGTCTATTTTTCGTTCCAACTTGGGAATGTACCGCGTTCAAATCGCGGGAAACAAATACACACGAGATCAGGAGTGCGGCCTGCATTATCAAATTCATCGCGGAATCGGAGTACATCACCAAGCGGCAATCGATCAAAAAAAAACGTTACGCGTGAGCATTTTCGTCGGAGGACCTCCAGCGCACGCCCTCGCGGCCATCATGCCGCTGCCGGAGAAGATGCCAGAACTGGCGTTTGCCGGACTTCTGGCAGGAAGCCCTTTTCGTTACAGAATCCACGATGGCTGGG
>DATIQS010000472.1:0-2580 GCA_035470605.1 Fibrobacteraceae bacterium | reverse complement strand
CGGGAACAGGGATTTGGTTGGGTGTTGCTTTGCTGACAGGCTTGACGAGTTTTGTGTATGAGGTCGTCTGGATTCGGCTTTTGAGTTTAATGATGGGATCCAGTACACATTCCTTTGACCAGATGGTGTCTGCGTTTATTTTGGGACTTGCTTTAGGTAGTCTGGTTTCCAAACGCCTGCTACGGCGAGACGCCCTGGTGATGTTGTCCTTGGCTCAGGTCCTTATGGGGGCCTTTGCTCTTAGTACCATTTATTCGCACACGGCCTTTTTTGAACTCATGAATGGAGCCAATCTCCTATTCCAGGAGAGCCATTGGGGGTTTTGGGGGTGGACTGTGTTTAAATATTTTCTGGCCGTCTGCTGGATGGTTCCGACCTCCTTTTTCGCCGGTATGACGCTGCCTTTTTTGACCTGCATTCTCAGTCGTCGTACGGGTAGCGAAACCCCTGTTGGCTGGGTGTATGGTTTTAACACCTTCGGGTCTATTGTTGGTTCTGTGGTAGGAGGAATTTTTCTCATCCCAGCCCTACAATTGAAGTGGTCCTTGGCTAGCGCCGCTCTGGTGGATATGGCTATCGGTCTGGTGTTACTTTTTTGGTATCGGCCCACCTGGCGCACTTCGCCTTGGCTTTGGGGACTTTTGATCCTGGTGGTCCTGCCTCTGCCCAAGATTGAATTTGATGCGCACATGGTGACCGCCGGAGTCTTCCGTGGGCATAAGGATTATATGCGCCAGGAACAGGTGTGGGTTGCTAATGGCCGTACCGCGACCATTAGTTTCCATGAAAACATGAATTTGGAGTACATCAAAACCAACGGGAAACCCGATGCGAGTATTCGCAAGGATCGCACACAACCGTTAGATGGGGATGAACTCACCCAGGCAGCTATCGCCTATATCTCCATGGCAACCCGTGATCAGACCTACACGGCCGGTATGATCGGATTTGGCAGTGGCATGTGCGCCTCTTATCTGCTGAGTGATCCACTACTTTCCCGTTTAGATGTGGTGGAAATCGAAAAAGAAATGCTGCATCTGGCGCAGAAATTTCGTCCGTTTAATGATCGGGCTTTCGACGATCCGCGAGTTCATTTATATGTGGATGACGCCCGAACTTTTTTCCATACTCATGGGCAGCAATACGATCTGTTGCTCTCCATTCCTTCCAATCCATGGGTTTCTGGCGTGTCCAGCTTATTCTCCCAGGAATTTTATCATCACATCCGCCGTTACTTGAATCCCGGAGGTGTGCTGGTTCAGTGGTTACAGCTCTATGAGTTTGACAACACCCTGATGCTGAATATCCTGAGAGCCCTACGTGATACATTCCCATATGTATCCATCTATCAAATCCCTGGTGAACCCGATGTGGCGATTCTTGCATCGGACCAACCTGTGCGGCAGACTTATATCCGGCGCTTAAATGCCACGGACTCCATCGCCGCAGAATTTGAACGGATGCATCGCCCTTGGTATTATTTTGGCGAACAAAATTTTTTAGCCACACCGGCGAGCTTCAGTGTTCTTCCCGACGAGGTGGAACCCAATTCCGAATACGTTCCATGGGTGGACTCTCGTGCAGAAATGACCCGCTTTGCTGTCGATGAGGTGGGAATCACGTCGGCCTTTGATCACTGCGGCCTCTGTTGGCCTGCCTTGATGGCTCCTCAAGATTATGCGCCGCGGAAGGCCTTTAAGGATTGGGTGGCTAGTCGAAATCAGGATCCTTATCTGCGAGAAAATTTGCAACACCAACTGCGACGTCAGGCCGAGTTGGCGCATTTCCCTGATACGGTGGGACTCGGCCAACCCGAGGTGATTTCTCTGATGACGGATAGTGGCTCCGCTACGGTCCTCTCCAATCCAGAGGCGGATACCCTTTTGAATGCGGCGTCCTCCGTTGATTCCTCCTCGGAGTCTCATCCTAGACACGCGTCCCGCGATGAAAGCGAAACTTGGCATAAAATCTGGGAGGATATGTATAAGCTGATCGCGCAATCCCCCTTTTCTTCGGCGAGAGACACTATGCCTGAATTCGCCTTGATGCACCGTTTGGTGCGTGCACAGCTCGTTCCCCTGGAGGAAAGTCTCCAGTTTGAATTCGACGATCATCTCGCACATGGTCGGTATCGAAAGGCGGTGCAGATGCTTCCTGCTTTGCGCGAGGTCTTTGTGCTGGGAACCATGGATGCTCGTTTTCAGCGTGATATGACGTTATGCGCTTTCATGGCTGGGGATACCCGGATTTATCGGGAAATTTTCTCCGCTTCGATTTTGCCTTCACCCGTTCTCGATAATTTTGAAAAGCATCTGATTGCCCGCTTGTTGCAAATGGATGCCAGTGCAATTCCTCTTAACAGCGCAGTGCAGGATGACTGAGGTTTCCGCTGTGTAACAACACAGCGATTTCAGGTTTTTGATCGCAGAAGATAAGAATGAGAAGGATTAGTTTCTTAAACAACTAAATCTATCAGAGGTAACGATGACAAATGCTTTTGCTTTCTATGGTTTGAGCACTGCGTTGGTGCTGGCTTCTGGGGCCTATGGCTGGTCTGTCAATGGCTCCGTTGTGTCTAAC
>DATIQS010000471.1:0-6945 GCA_035470605.1 Fibrobacteraceae bacterium | reverse complement strand
CCCATGGGAAATGCAGGGGCTGTAGGCGATGATCAGGGAGACCCCATCATAGCGCTCTGCTTCAAGCATGGTCTTGATCGTCTGGGCATCGTTAGAACCAATCGCAACATAACCCACGTACACATTCTTGTATGCCATGGCGATGAGGCCTAGGTCTTTTTTGCCCGCGCGCTTGCCTGCGGCGGCAAACTGAGCGACGGCGCCCAGATTGGTGGACTTGGAGGCCTGTCCTCCAGTGTTGGAGTACACCTCCGTGTCCAACACCAGAATATTCACGTTTTCGCCAGACGCGAGCACATGGTCCAATCCGCCATAGCCGATGTCATAGGCCCAGCCGTCACCACCCATAATCCATACGGACTTCTTCACCAGGTAGTCGGCGATTTCCAGAAGGGTCTTCGCGTCGTCACCTGGGATACCCTTGAGGGCGGCCTTGAGCTTCGCAACATTTTCGCGCTGAGCGAAGACACCGGCTTCTTCCACTTGATCCTGAGCCTTGATGGCGTTCACCAAAGATGCGTCGAGCTTATCGCTCAACTTATCAATCAGCAGCAAAGCCTGGTTGGCGTGCTTGTTCACCCCAAGGCGCATTCCCAAACCAAATTCCGCATTGTCCTCAAACAAGGAGTTGTTCCAAGTGGGGCCACGGCCGTCTTTGTTCTGAGCCCACGGGGTCGTGGGCAGGTTGCCCCCATAAATGGAGGAGCAACCCGTAGCGTTTGCGACCAACATGCGATCGCCAAAAAGCTGGGACACCAACTTGACGTAAGGGGTTTCGCCGCAACCGGCGCAAGCGCCGGAGAACTCAAAGAGAGGTTGCAGCAACATGGCGTTCTTAGGAAGCACCTTGTTGCCCACCTTGAGGCGATCAATCTCCGGGGCATCCACGAAGAAATCCCAGCACTTGGCTTCACGCTCGGCGATTTCGGGTTGAGAGGCCATGTTAATAGCCTTGCGCTCGGGATTGTTTTTGTCCTTGGCTGGGCAAGCATCCACACACACGGTGCAACCCGTGCAATCGTAAGGAGAAACGGAGATGGCAAACACCGGATCGCCGTCCACCTTGAAGCCCTTCGCCTTCGCAAACTTGAAACCCTCTGGAGCATCCTTCACATAAGAAGAATCAAGGACCTTGGTACGAATGGTCGCATGCGGGCAAACCAGAGCGCACTTGCCGCACTGGATACATAGATCAGGATCCCACACCGGAATTTCCAGCGTGAGGTCACGCTTTTCCCAGCGAGTAGTCGCCGTGGGGAAAGTCCCGTCCACAGGCAGGGCGCTGACCGGCAGCTGATCGCCTCGGCCGAACATCATTTCCACCGAAACCTTTTTCACAAACTCTGGAGCCTTCTCCGAGATATTCTGGCGCAGCTCCTTGGTGGAAGTAATCGCTGTGGGAACCTTCACCTCATGCAGGTTTACCAGAGCCTGGTCCACCGCATCCCAATTCTTCTTGACCACGGCCTCGCCTTTTTTGGAATAGGTCTTCTTGATGGCCTTCTTAATATGGTCGATTGCCTCTTCACGGGACAATACGCCCGAGATGGCAAAAAAGCATGTCTGCATGATGGAGTTGATTCGACGACCCATGCCCGTTTCCTTAGCGACATGGTAGGCGTCGATCACATACACCTTGAGTTGCTTTTCAAGAATCGTCTGCTGTACTGGACGAGGAAATGTCTCCCAGACCTGGTCAGCCGGATGCGTCGTGTTCAGAAGGAAAATCGCACCCTTCTTGGCATGCTGTAACATATCGATCTGGTCGAGATGCGGCGTGTGGTGGCAAGCGACGAAATCGGCACTAGCAATCAGGTAGGGGGCTTCAAACGCTTTCTTCCCAAAACGCAGATGCGAGGTGGTCATGGACCCAGACTTCTTCGAGTCATACACGAAGTAGCCCTGAGCGTAATTATCTGTAGAGTCGCCGATGATCTTAATGGTGTTCTTGTTGGCTCCCACGGTACCATCGGCACCCAAGCCGTAGAACATGGCCTGGAAATTATCCTGTTCCATGCCCCATTTGGCGTCCCATTCGAGACTTGTCTTGGAGACATCATCGATGATGCCCACCGTGAAATGATTCTTCGGCTGAGGCTTCTTGAGCTCATCAAGGACAGCCTTGGCCATGCCCGGGGTGAATTCCTTAGAAGACAAACCGTAGCGGCCACCGATGATACGCGGCAAAGCGAACTTGGCCTTGCCATCCATCAGCGCCTCAGTAATAGCGGTCGTGACATCCTGACACAAAGGCTCAGCGGCGGAACCGGGTTCCTTGGTACGATCGAGGACTGCAATGGACTTGACCGTGGCGGGCAGAGCCGCGACAAAGGCTTCGGCCGGGAAAGGACGATAAAGATGGACATTGAGCACGCCCACTTTTTCGCCTTGAGCAACAAGGGTTTCCACCGTGGACTTGACGGTCTGGAAACCGGAACCCATCACGACGACGACGCGTTCAGCATCCTTCGCGCCGACGTAATCCACCAAGTGATACTGACGACCCGTAAGCTTGGCGAACTGATCCATCGCCTCTTGGACAATGCCAGGGGTTTTCGCGTAGAAGGGATTGACCGTTTCGCGTGCCTGGAAATACACATCGGGATTTTGGGCGGTGCCGCGCAGAATTGGCGCGTCTGGCGTCATACAGCGTTGGCGGAAGGCACGAACATCGTTGTCATCGATCATCGCGCGAATCGCCTCATCGGGAATGATTTCGATTTTCATCACCTCGTGCGAGGTGCGGAAGCCATCAAAGAAATGAATAAAAGGAACGCGAGCCTTTAAGGTCGCTGCGTGGGCAACAAGGGCCAAATCATGCGCTTCCTGGACACAGGAAGAACTCAGCAAGGCCATGCCAGTCTGGCGCACGGCGTAAATATCAGCCTGATCACCGAAAATCGACAATCCCTGCGCCGCAATGGCACGCGCCGAGACATGAAAAACCGCCGGGGTGAGTTCGCCGGCGATCTTGTATAAATTTGGGATCATCAGCAACAGCCCCTGGGAAGCTGTAAAGGTGGTGGTCAGTGCACCCGCTTGCAAAGAGCCATGCACTGCGGCAATGGCTCCTCCTTCCGATTGCATCTCAATAACACGAGGCACCTGCCCCCAAATATTCTTCCGCCCCTGGGCCGACCAGGAATCGCAGTTTTCTGCCATTGGGGAAGAGGGGGTGATTGGGTAAATTGCGACAACTTCGCTAAGTTTATGGGCAATGGACGAGGCAGCCTCGTTACCATCCATACAAGCCGTTTTCTTTTCGCTCATGGGGATCTCCGTGCGGTTCAGTGGGACATGGGCAAATCTACAATTTTTGCATTTTTGTGCCTGATTTCAGGTGGATAGTCGGAAAAACTAAAAAGGTTTCTTATTGCGGAAAGAGCCGATTTTTTTAAATTCCCAAGTAATGCGACTCTTGATTTTGATGGCTTGCCTTGCAGTCTCGGCTTTTGCTGCTGATTTTGAAAAGAGCAATGTGCGTGCGCAAATCTATTTTGGCGCGATCCCTTATTATCAAATGGATTTCCAGGCAACTGGAGTCCAAAGCCTGAATGACAAGCAAGTTGTACCCTTGCAAATGGGCGTTTTGGTTAGTCCTCTTTTTTCTCCTTTATTCAAGTTAGATCTCCCCTTAACGATATGGTTGGGCTTTGAGGCAGGAAACATTGCGTGGGCCACTCTTTATGACAAAACCAATATCGACAGCGCTTTTTCCACGGAACGTCTGGACTGGAACCAATGGATGCCCACCCTGACCGGAGCGATCAGCACAAATATTTATGGTGATTTTGATCTGCGCCTTACGGGAGGAATTGGTTGGATCCGCAGTAGTTTTGAGCATACCATCGTTGCAGGGAACTCTGACATCATCACACATAGTGACTTTGGTTATTTCGGCGCGGTCCATCTGGAATACGTCGCCAAGCAGAATATCTTTAACGGAGCGGATCTCAAAGTGGCCGTTTTTGCCCGTCAAGACGCCCAAAGCGTTCATGACGTCAAAGCCGTCCGTTACGACACAACAGGGCTGGGGCCTACTGTCCGTCTCTCCCATGTGGATTTTTCCCGAATTGAGCAGACCCGTTTAAAATTTGGCCTGGAAGTGTCCATGGAGTTCGGTCGTGAATCTCGTGCAGACCGTAAAGTCCGTTTCCAGTTACGCAACCGAACCAATGAGCTCCGCAAGCACAACCAGGGGATGGACACCCTGACCGAATGGGATTGCATGGCGATTGAACGCGACTACAAATTTTTTCTCGCACCCGACGGGCAACTCCCAGACGTTCGTGGGAAATACACCAAGTCCCAATTCACCGATGTGCTTGAATCCTTCCTTGCCTTCTGCCCTCAAGAGAATTTGCACACCCGAGAGGCCCTATATGCTAGCTTAGATAGCAACAAAGTCCAATTAAAACACTATCAGATGAGTCAGGAAGAATCTCGCTATAAACAGGTAATGGCGTCCAATGATACAAGCTACCTGAAAATGTTCCTCCAGTATTATCCCAAGTCCCGACATCGCCAGGCAGTACTATCCAAAATCGCCGTTTTAGGGGATTATGGGGTTTTCCGTGCTGCACGTGCAGCCAATACGTACAGAGATTATCTACAATATCTCTCCAAATTCCCAGAAGGCCATTACCGCAAAGAAGCGGAGATGGGAATTTTTGCTCTAGTGCAGGCCGGCAACCGCCAGAAAGATTATGAAATTTATCTGAAAAAATTTCCTAATGGTCTGTTCGTGAATGAGGCTCACCGTGCGCTGCACGAAATCCTCAAGCAGACCGCCGTGCCAATGCAATGATCACCCCATAAGAGGGCTAGCTCCTCTTATTCGAAACCCACACTTGATCCGATCCCACTAGTTCAGAGAGCTGGCTAAGCAAATTGGCTTCACAGAGAACGCGATAGCGATTGGACAGGAGCGTGTGCGTATTCTCCGAAGCCGTTTCCATGTGGAACACCAATTGGCATCCCCCAGACACATCCTCAGGCAGGACAAATCCTTCAACGCAGGTTTGGATATTCCGCAGGGTCTGCTCCACAAGTCCCATGGTCTTCATTTCCAGATGGATATACCGGGCTAGTTTCTGACGGGCTTCATCAATGGGGAAAATACCCTCCACCCGCAACTGGCGCGACTTTTCATCGCGTCCTTTGTCCAATTTTCCTCGGACCAGCACCATCATATCTGTGGACAGATGGTTGCGGAATTTTTCATAAACCTCCGATCCAAGGAACAGCTCCATTTCACCATGGAAATCCTGAATCACCGCCACGCCGAAAATCTTGTTCGGATCACTTTTTGCAGCCAAGGAGCGTAAAGAAAGGATGATCCCGCCCAAAGAGATTTGGCTTCCGATCGGAATTTCGGCAATCTCCGACTCTCCCAAACTACAGGTGGTAAATCCCCGCAATTCCGCGCGATACTCATCGATCGGATGACCGGAGAGATAGAGCCCGAGGACTTCCTTTTCCTTGTTGAGCAATTCCAAATAGGTCCAGGGTTCTACCTGTTCCACTTCTTCGTCCTGCATCAAAGGGGCGGCGGCGGGAGCCATGTCGAACAGGGAGATCTGCCCGGCTTCGCGTTCACGCTTGGCGCGATTGGCGATGTCTAGCGCCTTGTCCACAGTGGCGTGCAAAGCAGCCCGACTGCCATGGAGGTGATCCAGAGCGCCCGCCATAATCAAGCATTCAAGGGTCTTCTTGTTGAGCGGGGGACGCTTCCCAGAACCCGCCGTTTCCTTGGCCTGCTGCCGTTCCTGTACGCGTTTGCATAAATCAAAAATCGACTTGAAGGGGCCTGCTGCCTCTCGTTCCTCCACCAGATCATCAATGACGGAGGTTCCCACATTTTTAATGCCGGACAGGCCATAGCGAATGGCACCCTCGCTCACGGTAAATTCAGAAATCGATTCATTCACATTGGGATGCAGAATCTTAATCCCCATCTTACGGCACTCGACTATCAACGACACGAGTTTATCCGTGGAGGTCATTTCCGAAGTCATGTTCGCCGCCATGAATTCTGGACCATAATGAGCTTTCAGGAATGCCGTCTGATAAGCGACATAGGCGTATGCAGCCGCATGCGATTTATTGAACGCGTATCCGCAGAAGGGTAGCAGCACATCCCAGAGACGCTTCATCAGCTCCCTTGGATAACCGCGATCCACCGCCTTCTGGATGAAGTCGCTTTCCATGGCCGCCATTTTGTTGACGTCTTTTTTGGCCATAGCGCGCCGCAGCAGATCCGCGCCTCCCAGGGAGAATCCAGAAACGATCTGCGCGATACGCATCACCTGTTCCTGGTAGACGATCACGCCATAGGTTTCACCAAGCACCTGGTTCAGATCGGGATGGTAACAGTCCACCTCCTCCTGCCCATGCTTACGCGCAATGAAATGCGGAATTTCTCCAATTGGGCCAGGACGATAAAGGGCGTTCATGGCAATCAGGTCCTCTAGCGAAGAAGGCTTCAGATTGCGCAGATATTGTTGCATGCCCCCCGATTCAAACTGGAACACACCCACCGTAAGTCCCTTGCCCAGCAACTCAAAGGTTTTAGCATCGTGCAGGTCAATGGCATTGATATCCAAATTGACTCCGCGGGCGCCCTGAATCAGGGCCAGAGCATCCTCAATCACCGACAGATTTCGTAGCCCCAGAAAGTCCATTTTCAAAAGGCCGATGTCTTCCGCGTAGTGCTTATCGTACTGAATGACCGGGGTGTCCTCTGGAGACGCTCGATAGAGGGGCGCCAGGTTTGACATAGGAACTGGAGCGATAATCACGGCAGCCGCATGAACACCAGGCTGACGAACTAGGCCTTCCAATTGCAGCGAAAGTTTCCACAATTCCTGTAGTCGATCTCGGCCCTCCACCAAGGAACGGAGTTCCTCAACGCCATCCCAAGCCTTTTGTAAGGACATATCCAAA